>JAUVDP010000079.1 GCA_030595255.1 Mycoplasmatota bacterium
GGAGTCAATTCCTATGAGAAAACAAGTTTAAGTAATGTCGTATTATAGCAAGGGTGTTGGAATCCATGAGTATGAGAGACATACTTATACTTTTTTCTTTCATTTCAATTGAGAAAGCTGGGAGATTCTTTAAAGATGAAACTCATTTAACATGCGTGACTGGAAGAAGAGAGAATGTATAGGACTTAAACTACGAAAGGAGATTAAATGAATGACAAGAAAGAATATGTCATGGCTATTGACGTAGCCAAAGGAAAGAGTATGTATTATATACTTTCTATTCAAGGTGAAATAATCCTAGATGCGATTGAATATGAACATACATTAAGTAATTTTAAATTAATCGATTTAAAGATCAGAGAGGAGCGGATAAAACAAGATTTAGCAGTTTTTATGGAATCAACAAGCATATATCATTATCCAGTAATGAGATACTTCTTAGAACAAGCATATGAAGTAATTGTGGTGAACCCTAATTTAGTAAAAAAGAGCAACACCAGTTTTAGAAAAACTAAAACGGATCGACTTGATTGTATCAAAATAGCAGAAACATATTTCAAAGAAGAGATTAAAAGTAATGCATCAAAAACAAATGATATCTACTTCAACTTAATGGGAATACATAGACAGTTTTTAAGTCTAGAAAAAGCTTTAACAGCCCTTAAAAACAGATATACAAGATTACTAGATATATGCGTCCCAGAACACGAACTCTATTATTCAAACTCAAGTGATAAATACAACAAGAAATACATTGCATTATTCGAATATCTACCGCACAGTGAATATATCCAAAGAACAAGGGTTGATCGTATCGCAAACATCTTGAACTTACCATTTGATCGGAAGTATACAAAACGATTAACTAAAGAAGCAATTAGACTTAAAGGCATCTCAAAGAACTCTTATCCTGGAGTATCAAAATTAAGTACTGAAGTAGAAAACTTACAGCAGATAATTCACATCATGAATTATTTAATGAATGAACATGAAAGAGCTAAAACTAAACTGATATCTTTAGGAAAACAAACAAAAGAATTCAAATACATAAATTCTATACCAGGAATTGGTGAACAATCAGCTTCACAACTAATAGCTGAATTAGGTGATATTTCAAGGTTTAGAAATTATAAACAGATGAATGCATATTGCGGACTTGAACCTTCTATTTATCAATCAGGTAAAGCTTTTTACAATGGTCGTATTACTAAATCAGGGAATGGATTCGCTAGAAAAGTACTATATACTACAATAATGGGGATTATAAAAACATCAAGAAAGAACTATCCGGAACATCCCATCAATGTATATTACACAAAGAAAAAAGAGAATAAATCTACTAAGGAAAGCGTGATTTCAACGTCCACTAAACTTATTAGGATTATATTCTCTTTGTGTAAGCACAAAAGTACTTTTACAAGATAAGTTTAGCACATTATTTTAAATTAGTCACTATTTGTGATTTTTTAATTATGGCTTTAAACGAAGAGATATTATTTAAATGCATATTTGACATTACTTAGAAAGTCATATTAAACATCTTTATAGCATTTCTTTTATGTCAATGTCTAATTTGTTTGAAATTGATAACAATAATACAATTGACATTGTCCGCATTGCATTTGGAGCTTCTATTCTTTGGTAGTTAAAGAAACTAACATTGAGATAGTTAGAAAACTCTTTTTGTGACATTCCTTTATCTTTTCTTATTTCTTTTAATTTCATTGAAATTGATTTTGCTCCATTAAGCCATTAATTTAGTACAGAGAGTGTGTCATACGTTGAACAAGTTGAAGAGGAAGATAATTTCTCTAAACTTATCGACAAGATTAAATTAGTAAAAGACGCAGGTCTTTATATGTTGACAAAGAAGTTGGAACAAGAGTATTCGTACCTATAGCTGAATAGCACTTTGCATTAACGATAGGGACTAAATCAAAAAAATATTAACAAAAAACGACCTTTTAATAATTGGTCGTTTTTAATTTATGGTCTTATAACCTCTACTTCTATATCAAACACTCCATTTTCATCGATGGAGTTTATGCGAACGACTGATTTTTGCCCTCCACCTGAACCTTCAAAGTAACCGATCACAACAATTTCTTGCTTAACATCATTATTATCATAGTAATATAGAACCAAATCACTTTCATCAATATTATCAACAGCATCAATGCTTATATTTATCGAGTCACCACTAACAATATCACTTAATAGTATATCTTCTTCCAATCCTCTGTAAGTTAAGTAAAACTCAGTTATCTCAATATCAGTATTATTATGAAATGTAACATCTAATTCGTGTCCAAATGGAAATAAATATTTTTCTAAAAGAAAAAGACCCAAAAATGCAGACCCAATAAGTACCACAGCAATAATAATTATCTTCTTAATCATATTCTCACCCCATAATTATTATATCATATTACTTCTTATAGTAAATCCTTAATATTAACCTTTAGTTTATTTGAAATAGACAACAATAAAGCTATTGACACTGTCTGCATAGTATTAGGTGCTTCTATTCTTTAGTAGTTAAAGAAACTAACATTGAGCTAGTTAGAAAACTCCCCTTGTGCACTGAACCACATTTAGTAGATATAAAAAACACCTTTAAACTATAAAATATAGTACTTAGGTGTTTTTTACATGGGCATCTTTTATTCTTATTTATCTAATTCTCTGTAAAACTGTAATATATCTTGGTTATTTTTATTTCTGTAGGGACAACTTGTGCAAGTTGTACCTTTGGTTTTTAAAGATCTACATATATAAAACACAATAGCGCTAAACATTATAACTAGAACAATGGTCGGTATAATATTACCCAATTTTAGCTAATCCTTCTCCGTTTTTAGCTAAGTATTTTAAATATATGAATCCTCCAATAAAGGCTATGAAAATAATTATACTTATATAAAATCCTTGACCAAGTTCTTGATAAAAAATAAGCGTTCCTAATTGATAAATTACTAATGCAACTACGTATCCAATGATTAATTGTAGTGCTACAGCAAAAGCTGTCCATTTTTTCGAATCAAGTTCTGCATTCATTGCTCCTATAGCTGCAAAACATGGTGGTGTAAATAAGTTAAATGCCATATAAGAAAATGCACTTACAGCAGTTAACCCTCCTGTTGTCACTAGAATATTTCTTGTAGCTTCTAGTCCAGCAACTTCAAAATCTTCTGATACACTAAATGCAAATATTACCGCAAGTGCTCCAACAACTTCTTCTTTTGCAACAAACCCAGCAATGGCTGCAGCTGCAAGTCCCCACATTCCAAATCCAAGAGGAATTAATAGCCATGCAAATGGCTCAGAGATAAACCTTAACATACTGTCTGATGTATTCTCAACTAAATCAAAACTAAAATTAAAGTTTGTAAAGATCCAGATAACAGTATTCATAATGATAATAATTGTAGCTGCTTTCTTAACAAATTCCCAACCACTATCCATCATAACTCTAAATGCTCTTGATAAGCTAGGTATTTTATACTCTGGAAGTTCTATTGCTAAGTAAGTATCTTCTTGATCTTTAAAATCAGCATATGTAATAGTTTTAATAATATATCCTGCTAAAAATATTACTGCAATCGCAAGAAAATATATTATAGCTGTTACATAAGAATAGCCTGTAAAGAATACTGACACAAATAATGCTATTACTGGTAATTTTGCACCACAAGGTACAAAAGGAGTAAGTAAAACAGTCATTCTTCTTTGACGTTCATTTTTAATAGTTCTAGCTGACATAATTGCAGGAATACTACATGCAGTACCAACATACATTGGAATAATTGATTTACCTGCTAATCCTATCTTTTTAAAATAGCGATCCATCACAATGGCAATACGTGCCATATACCCACTATCTTCAAGTAAGTTTAGTAAGTAGAATAATACCATAATTAATGGTAAGAATCCCACTACTGCTGCAAACCCTCCAATAATACCTTCAAGAATTAATCCTGTTAAATAATCACCT
>JAUVDP010000023.1 GCA_030595255.1 Mycoplasmatota bacterium
AATTTCAAGTTCAGACTTACATCCATTCATCTCTGATATATGTCTAACTGTTTCTTCCATTCTTTTAAAGATGTGTAATCTAACTTCTTTATCTAAAGTTCTAATAGTTCCACCTAAACTAACTTTTTCAGGTAATATATTGAACGCAGAACCTCCGTTAATAGTGCATACACTAATAACCGCTGGGCTATTAGGATTTATATTTCTAGAAATAATATTTTGTAAAGCTAGAATTATTTGAGAAGCAGTAACTACAGGATCATTTCCTGTTTGTGGAGCTGAGGCATGAGTCCCTGTTCCTACAACTTCAATTTTAAATTCATCAGGTGCAGCCATAGCTGGACCTTTCTTTATATGAATTGTTCCTCTTTTAAACTTAGTAGTTATATGTAATCCAAATACAGCATCACAGTCATCAAGATGTCCACCTTCAACAACAAAGCTTCCACCACCAGGCATTGGCCCTTCTTCAGCTGATTGGAATACTAATTTTAAAGTTCCGTTAATCTTATCTTTATTATCTCCAAAGTACTTAGCAGCACCTAATAACATAGATGTATGAGTATCATGTCCACATGAATGCATTAAACCATCATTAAGTGATTTATAAGGAACATCATTTTCTTCTTGCATATATAAAGCATCAATGTCTGCACGTAATAAAACAGTTTTACCTTCTTTATTACCCACTATCGTTCCAATTAATCCAGTAACCCCAATTCCATCCTCTACACTATATCCAAACTTAAGTAATTCTCCCTTAATCATTTTAGAAGTTCTAAACTCCTTAAATCCTGGTTCAGGATGCATATGTATATCTCTTCTCTTTTCAATAATGTAATCTTCATACTGTTTAATGTCATTTACTTTAATCATGGAATTACCTTCTTTCTTATAATAGCTTTCTACGCTATTAATATTATACAATAGTATTTCAATTTTTGTAATAAAAAAACACAACGTGGGATGTTGTGTTTTTTGTTGGCATTTTTAACGTTTGCTAAATTGTGGTGCTCTACGAGCAGATTTAAGTCCAGGTTTCTTACGTTCCTTAACTCTTGGGTCTCTAGTAATCATACCTTTTACTTTTAAAGTTGGTCTATAGTCAGCATTAACTACTAATAAAGCGCGAGTAATTCCGTGACGGATTGCTCCTGCTTGTCCAGTAATCCCTCCACCATAAACTGTAACTGTGATATCAAAAGATTTCATAGTGTCAGTGAATTTTAAAGGTTGTTCTACATCAAGTCTAGTTGCTGCTGATGGAATGTAATCATCAAATCTTCTACCGTTAATGACGAATTTACCAGTTCCAGGTCTTAATATAACACGTGCAACCGAGCTTTTTCTACGTCCTGTACCTCTGTACATTACTGATTGAGCCATAATAAATTCCTCCTAACCTTTCAGCTCTAAAACCTGAGGTTTTTGAGCAACATGTGGATGTTCGTTTCCGGCATACACATATAATTTTTTGTACATTTGACGACCTAATTTTCCTTTAGGAAGCATTCCTTTAATAGCGAACTCTACTATTCTTTCAGGATAAGTAGCGTTCATAACTTTAGCAGTGGTAGTCTTAAGACCACCTGGGTATTGTGAATGTCTATAATATTTCTTTTGATCCCATTTGTTACCAGTTAACTCAATTTGTTTTGCGTTAATTACGATAACATTGTCTCCACAATCTACGTGAGGTGTGAATGTTGGTTTATGTTTACCTCTTAATACAGAAGCTACTTCTGTAGATAAACGACCTAGTCTTTGCCCTTGAGCATCAACCACAAACCACTTACGTTCGATAGTTTGATTATTTGCCATAAATGTTTTCATTTTACGTTCCTCCAATTAGTTTATATTATATTGTCGGGCGTGGGATGAAAGTTTTAAAAATGTACCGAATAATATAATATAGTATTTACATTGCTTTGTCAATAAATTAAGCAACTTTTTTTATGTTAATCTATTACGATTTTAGTGAAGTTCCCCACAACTTTTTTAACTGTTGATACAGATATAAAAGCAGTCTCATCAATCTTCTTAATCATAACTATGAATTTATTTAATTCATATGATGAAATAATTGTAATTAATATGTCCTTTTCTTTCTTAGAATATGCACCTTTACCACTACTAACAGTAACTCCGTGTTTAGTCTTACCAACTAGTAACTGAGCGATTTCATCACCTTTTTCAGTAATAACTTCTATCTTAATATAATTATATGATGTATGTACTTTATCAATAACTAAGTTTGTAATTAAGACACGAATTATTGTATATACTGCGATAGGCCAACTGAAGATTGCCCCAGCAATACCGATGATAATCATGTTCACTGCAAATCCTTGTGTTCCAACTGGAACATTTTTCTTTAAAGCGATATTTTGAAAGATTATATCAAATCCTCCACTAGATCCACCAACTCTAAATGAGATTCCTACTCCTACACCAACTAAAATACCACCCACTAGTGCATTAGATAAAATATCATCTTCTAAAATTATAGTAACTGGGATTAATCCCAAGAATAAAGATTGTAGTATTATCGAATAAATACTGTAGTAAATAAATTTTCTATTCATTTTAAGTACTCCAAATATTAAGATTGGAATATTAAAGATAAATACAAATAATCCTAAATTTAAACTGTTCCCACTTATTTTAAATACAATATTAATTAATAATTGTACAACACCTGTAAGTCCACCCGTATATAGTCCTGCGGGATTTAAAAACCAAACAACTCCAATTGAAGTTATAAGAGAACCCAGTGCGATATAAATAATCTTTTTCGCTTCGTGTCTTAAAAACTTTTTCAAGATATAATGTCCCCAGCTTTAAGTTTAGAAACTTCTAAAACTTCAAGCTCTTTCTTATTCTTACCAGCTAGAACCATTCCTTCACTCATTACTCCTCTAAGTTTAACTGGCTTTAAGTTTTTAACGACTATAACCTTTTTACCAACTAACTCTTCAGGTGTATAGAATTTAGATATACCTGAAACTATTTGTCTTACCTTATCTTTAGTATCTATTTGAGATACAAGTAATTTATCCGCATCAGGATGCACAACACATTCTTTAATAACTCCTACTACTAATTCAATCTTTAGAAAGTCACCGATTTCAATTAAGTTTTCTGGAGTTTCTTCAACAACATTATTCTTTAATAAATTTAAGATATATTCTTCTTCTATTTTTTTATCTAGTCTTGGGAAGATAGGTGTTGGTTTATCAGTAACTTCAATAGCTCCTAATTTACCCCATTTTAAACTATCCCATGTTTGAAGTTCTTCAGGAATGTTTAATTGATTAAATAATTCTTTGCTTGAGTTTATTAAAATTGGACTTAGTAATATTCCAATATGTCTTAATGATTCAACTAAATTATAAAGGATACTATTTAATTCTTTTTTAGCATCTTCATCTTTCGCAAGAACCCAAGGTTTAGTTTCATCAATATATTTATTAGTTCTTGAAATTAACGTCCAAACATTTTGAATTGCCGAAGATACATTTAGTTTATCCATATCATCTTTATATACTTTAATTGTTTTTGATACTAAATCAGTTAACTGTTTATCAAATTCAAAATATGATTTTCTTGGTTTACTTATTTTAGAATCAAAATACTTATTAATCATATTAATAGTTCTATTAAGTAAATTACCAAAGTCGTTAGCTAAATCAAAATTGATTCTAGCAATAAAATCTTCAGGAGTGAATACTCCGTCTCCTGCGTATGGTAATTCTTTTAATAAGAAATAACGAAGTGGATCTAACCCATACTTCTCAATTAATGGTTCAGGATAAACAACTTGTCCAGTTGATTTACTCATTTTACCATCTTTCATCATATACCATCCATGAGCATATAACTTAAAGTTAATAGGTATATTTAGAGCCATCAACATAATAGGCCAGTATATAGCATGAAATCTTAATATATCCTTACCTACAACGTGAACTACTTCATCACCATTCCAATATTTTTCAAATAATGATTCATCATTTGAACCATAACCTAAAGAACTAATATAGTTAGATAATGCATCAACCCACACATATACAACGTGTGCTGGATTAGATACAACTTTAACTCCCCAGTCGAAACTAGTACGTGACACACTTAAATCAAATAGTCCTTGTTTAATAAAAGCAACTACTTCATTTTTTCTTTTTTCTGGAGTAATAAAATCTGGGTTATCTTCAATAAACTTTAATAATCTATCTTCATATTTTGACAATCTTAAAAAGTATGATTCTTCTTTAACAAGCTCTGTCGGTCTCCCACAATCAGGACAAGTATGATTTTCTTCTAACTGAGTTTCAGTGAAGAAAGATTCACAAGGCATACAATAGTATCCTTCATAATCTCCTAAATAAATATCGTCTTGTTCAAGAAGTTGTTCAAAAATCTTTTTAACAACTGTTTTATGTCTTTTTTCAGTAGTACGAATGAAATCATCATATTTTATATCAAGTGTTTTCCACATGTTTTGCGTATCTCTCGCAATATCATCCACATGTTCCAATGGTGTTTTACCTAACTCACTAGCTACTGTCTCTACTTTTTGCCCGTGTTCATCCATTCCTGTTAGATATCTAGTATCATAACCTCTTAGACCTTTATATCTATTCACAGTATCACAAAGAACAGTGGTATATGAATTACCAATATGTAATTTCCCACTAGGGTAGTAGATAGGTGTTGTAATATAAAATGTTTTCTTCATAAAATCACTCCTTAATTTATCTTAAGAATATCAATTATGATATTCTTGGTATACATCATTTTTAGGTATTCCTCTTTTTTTAGCTACATCTTTTATAGCATCTTTAGAACTCATACCTTCTTCTATAAGTAAATTCACTTCTTCTAAGATAGAAATCGTTGGATTATATTCAACTTCAAGTTTCCCTTCAACAATTATAACCATCTCACCTTTTAGGTCAACAATATCTTTTAAAGATTTAGTAGTACCTCTTAAAATCTCTTCATACTTCTTAGTTAATTCTCTAGCTATAACTAAATCTCTTTCACCAAATACTTCAT
Organism: Mycoplasmatota bacterium; assembly: GCA_030595255.1. Classification (GTDB taxonomy): domain Bacteria; phylum Bacillota_I; class Bacilli_A; order Izemoplasmatales; family Izemoplasmataceae; genus JAFGXW01. The sequence goes on from JAUVDP010000023.1 coordinate 5,059, forward strand.
ACATATTAGTAACTGTCTTACTAATTCTATGAGGTGATTCATAAAATACTAATGTTTCTTCATGATCAATTAAATCAGTTAATTGTCTTTTTCTTTTACCTTCTTTATGATCTAAGAATCCAAAAAAAGTAAAAGGATGTGGAGCAATACCTGACACTACAAGTCCACTTAGTAATGCGTTAGCCCCAGGAATAGAAACAACATTAAATCCTTCATTTATTGCTTCTCTAATAACGTAATAACCCGGATCACTAATTAAAGGATATCCAGCGTCACTAATAAGTGCAACATCTTGGTTATCCGCAAGATGCTTTATAATATCAGTTGATTTAAATTCTTTATTAAAATCATGATAAGTTTTTAAAGGTTTAGATATATCAAAATGATGTAGTAACTTCCCAGATACTCTCGTATCTTCACAGTATATAATATCAACACTTTTTAATATCTTTACAGCTCTAAAAGTCATATCCTCTAAATTACCAATTGGAGTTGCAACTAAATAGAGTGTAGGCAAATCATTTGAAAAGCTTTTTTGTCTATTCATCAAATCACTCTTTTCCATAATTAAAGATTCTTAATACTTCTTCTGTATAATAATCATTCTCATGAACATAAAGTGGTTCCATTAACTTAAGACCTTGTTGTCCATTATTAGTAGCATCAATTAAAACCATATTTGATTCTTCACCTTTTTTAGGATAAACAAATCTTAATCTCTTCACCGCGAAACGGTGTTTAGTTAATGTGTTAATAATGTCTACTAGACGCTCAGTTCTATGAACCATAACCAAACTACCTTTTGTAGTTAGTAATCTCTTAGACTCGATTATAATGTCTTCTAGAGTAATAAGTACTTCATGTCTTGCGATTGTTTTATAATCATTCTTATTTGTATGTGAAGATTTTTTGTGTTTAAAGAACGGTGGATTACAAGTTATTAAGTCAAATTCACCATTTTCATATTTCTTATGAATACCTTTAATATCATCATTGATAATTGTTATTTGATCTTCTAAATTATTTAAAGCTATACTTCTTTTAGCTAAATCAAATACCTCTTCTTGAATTTCAACACCAACTATTTTAGCTTTTGTTCTTAGTGATAAAAATAGTGGAATAGGACCATTACCTGTACCTAAATCCATTATTTTTTTTGTTTTAGTAAGAGGTCTACAAAAATCTGCTAGTAAAGTTGAATCTAGCGAGAAATTAAACATATCAGGTCTTTGAATTATCTTTAATCCATCATACCCAAGTAAATCATTAATCACTTCTTTTGACATAGCTTTTACCTATTCCGCTCCATTTACTGGAGCTTTTTTATCATATACTTCTATTTCAAGTAATTCTTCAACTCCTAAAGATTTAATACCGTCTTCATTAGTTAATAGTCTTACTGATTTATTGATAATATTAACACCAATTACTTTTGATCTTCCATATTCGCTTTTTACAAAAGATCCCATTTTAGGTAATTCAGTTCTATATTCTTTATATGTTTCATCTTCATAACGAATACAACATAAAAGTTTACCACAAAGCCCTGAAATATTCACAGGATTAAGTGATAGGTTTTGATTCTTAGCCATCTTAATAGATACAGTATCAAAGTCTCCTAAGAATGTATTACAACATAGTAAGTATCCACAAGGTCCAATACCACCTAAGAATTTAGCACCATCACGAGTCCCTACTTGTCTTAACTCAATTCTTACTTTAAACTCATTTGCTAAGTCTTTAACTAAATCTCTAAAGTCAACACGACCTTCTGCGTTGAAGTAAATAATTAGTTTTGTTCTATCAAGTGTGTATTCACAACCAAGTAATTTCATTTCTAATTTATGCTTCTTAATATTGAATGAACACTTTTCTAAAGCTTTTGGAATATCATCTTGATTCCTTTTATGATTTCTTAAATCTTTTTCTGTCGCTTTTCTAATAACTGGTTTAAGAGTTGAAATTACTTCTGAGTCACTTATTTCTTTAACTTTTTCTATAACTTCACCCAACTCAATACCACGTACAGTTTCGACAACTACTCTGTCATTTATTGTTACATCAAACCCAGCAGGATCAAAATAGTATTTTTTACCTACGGCTTTGAATCTTATACCTACTACGGTATTAGCCATTATGTTACCTTCTCTCTAAACTAAGCAATAAATTATCATATGCCAGTCTTTCATTAATGTAGTTGTTAAGTTTAGCCTTTAAACTCAACATACTTTCTAAATCGTCTATCAGTCTGTATTTAGTTTTTCTTGTTGATATAATACTAATTGATTCTAGTTCTTCGTTAAAGATTATATTATCTACATCATTAATTTTATAATTGATTAAGTCTTTTTGATATATTACTAATAAAGATAAGAATAAATTACTAAATTCTTTATCTTGGTATATTATACTACTATTTTCGTTAAAGTAAATAATTAATGATTCATCACCTGTGGCGATAATATTATTTACTTCTTTTACTAAATCTATTAACTCTAAAAAGTATTCATTATTTACTATATCTAAAGCTTCAGTTATTGAGTTAGTAAGGTTTGCTACTATTCTTGAAGATAATTTCGGATAACCAGTTTCAATCATCTCATCTTCAATAATTTTTTTGTTTAATGAATTGAATTGAACAACTTGAGATCTTGAGATAATAGTTGGTAATATTTTATTAATATTTGAGCTAGTTAAAACAGCGTAAGTATTAGGATAAGGTTCTTCTAAAAACTTCAGCAAACTATTAGCTGCGGAAACATTAATTAAATCAATATTTTTTATAATATAAATCTTTGATCCTTTTTCAACACTCGTTTTAGAAAACTCGTTTTGAAGATCAATGATTTGTTGTTTTTTTATTAAGTTTTTAACTGGTTCTACAACGTAAACATTTGGATGAGTTCCATTAAGTATTCTTCGGCAATTATGACACTCTAAACAAGGTTTATCTTCACTAGTACACATTAACATTTGAGCAAAATAAAGCGCTGTTTCATATTTCTTTGTGCCTTTCTCACCTTCAAATAAATAGGCATGCGAAAGGCGGTCCTTTTTAATACTGTTTTCTAGTAATTGGACCACTTTAGGTTGTGAAGATCTAATTTTATCAAATGCCATAATTCTCACCTATATAATTGTTTTTATAATTTTTAAAGTATCTTTTACTACCTGTTCAACAGGATTAGTACCATCAACTATTTTAAATCTATTTTTGTACTTCTTAGCTATTAACATATATCCTTCATAAACAAGTTCATGAAATTCTAATGTTTCTAAGTCTAATCTATCTACTTTTCTTGTATTAGAAAAAACTCTTTTTAATCCGAGTTCTGGAGGTACGTCTATAAAGATTGTAAGCTCCGGTAAATTATTCCCAATTGCGAATTTATTTATATCATATACATTATCAATCCCAAGTCCTCTAGCATGACCTTGATAAGCAAGACTTGAATCAATAAAACGATCACATATAATTATTTTATTTGCTTCTAAAGCAGGTTTAATTTTTTCATTATAATGTTGGCTTCTAGATGCAGCAAAAAGCAATGCTTCAGCATGAGCATCCATTTCGGTATTTTCCTTGTCTAAAATAATACTTCTTATGTCCTCAGCAATCTTGATTCCGCCTGGTTCTCTTGTTGTTAAAATGCTGTACCCTTCTTTTTCTAAAAAATCCTTTACAGCTACTATTACTGTCGATTTTCCAGAACCTTCAGGTCCTTCAAATGTAATAAATTTTCCTTTCAAGTTAAACACTCCTTTACTAATGTACCTATTATCGCATATTTTTAGAAAAATATACACATCAATTTCACATAAAAAATAGAAGTTATGATATAATTAGTTTAGAAACAACGAAAGGTTTGATGAGCATATGAGAGTTAGTGTTTCTAATTTAACATTTGGTTATGATTATCGTACTGTATTAAAGGACATATCTTTTGTCTTAAAATCAGGCGATTTTTTGGCAGTCATAGGAAATAATGGTAGTGGTAAATCAACTTTAATTAAATGTATTTTAGGAATTAATAAAATAACTCCAAACAGAATACTACTTGATGATGTAGATGTAGTAGATTATAAGAACTACAAAAACATCGGATATGTTCCTCAAAAGTTTGATGATTTTAACTATGAATTCCCAATTACAGTAAATGAAATATTACAAGTATCTAAGTATACTGATTTTACTGAAGATCAAAAATTAGAGTTATTAGATAAAGTTGGAATTTTAGAATTACAAAATGAAAATATTAATAATTTAAGTGGTGGACAACTTCAAAGAGTATTTATTGCAAGAAGTTTAATGAATAATCCTAAACTATTAATCTTAGATGAACCAACAGTTGGTGTCGATAGAGAAAATGTTGAAGGATTCTATAAGACAATTAACGAGTTAAATAAAGAAGGAATCACTATTATGTTAATCACACATAATATTCATGAATCAAAAGCTAATTTTACACACATATTATCACTTCATAATGGTGAAGCTTCATTTAGAGAAATATCTAGGGGGGATGAATAATGTTGCTGATAAATGAGTCGTTTTTCTTTGCATTATTTGAATATTCATTCTTAAGATACGCTTTACTTACAGGAGTTATTATGGGATTTGTTACTCCAATTATAGGATCTTTTGTAGTAATAAGACGTCTTAGTTTTATCGCAGATACTTTATCTCACTTTAGCCTCGCGGGATTATCAATCGGACTATTCTTAATTAATATTATGGGATTCACCTTCATCAGTGATCCCTTATACTTAGCAATGATATTCAGTGTTATCGGAGCTTTATTTATTGAAATACTTCGTGGATACTATCAAAACTATAAGGAAATATCAATGCCTATTGTAATGAGCCTTGGTACAGCATTAAGTGCATTATTCATTTCACTTAGTGGTGGATTTAATAGTAGTATTTATAACTATCTATTTGGAAGTATCTTAACTGTAGGAAATGAATACTTAATAGTTATTGCTATAACTACAGCAATTGTACTTGGTCTATTATTTATCTTCTATAAAGAAATGGTTATTATTAGTTTTGATGAAACATACGCAAAACTACTAGGAATAAAAATTGCCCGTTTCCAATTCGTGTCAACTATTGTCCTCGCAGTTATTGTCTCTTTATCAATCGCAACTGTGGGTGTACTACTTGTATCATCATTAATGATTATTCCGGTAGCCGCCGCAATGAAAGTTGGTAAAAGTTTTAAGAATACAATTATAATAGCTATTATGTTTAGCGAAACATCAATAATTGGTGGACTGTGGCTATCTTATGAACTAGATATTGCCTCAGGAGCAACAATAGTATTAATAAATCTTCTAATCTTAGTATTAGTTGGGCTCTTTAGAAGATTCTATGTTAGAAAAAGACTAAAACAAACACAATTAGATATTCAAAGAAAATAAAAAAATGAGATGGCTAAGCCACTCATTTTTTTATTATATACCCCTTCACATGTCATACTGCGTATCCACAATATGATACACTACCATTATATATTAATTAACTATTTAAGAAAATGACAGAAATGGCACATTTTTCATGTAAATTGTTGAAAAACTGTCAAGTTTCTAGTTATATTCCTTTGTTTTTTTATTTATAATTAGCCAAACACCAAATGATATTTCTGCAACTATTGAAATACCTAAGACAATTCCCACTATAATTGTAATAAAAATGTTAGTGATATCTAGATTTAAAAATCCTATAATACTATCAAGCATATATCCAAATCCACCAATCATTATTCCTCTACCAATAAGATGTGGTATAAACTCTGACTTAGTAATAATATATCCAAGCACCCCTAAATGAACAGCAAAGAATACTCCCCACACATATACTACATACTTATGAATATTTAGTAATAAGTAAATTAATGAATCTAATTGATCAGCTGTAAATGACGCGAACAAATCTGAACCATTAATTATAGGTAATATCGATAAATATATAATCACGTTTACAGCCATAATTAATACCATCCCAAATCTAGCTAAAGTAGCAATTACAGTTAGATTTTTATCTACTCTTTTTAATATGATATAAAGTAATGAAACTATAAATATTTCAATAATAAATATTAATGTTTCTCCTAATATTCCAATTTTAAATAATACTTCATTATCTATTAAATTAGTAACTGTTTGTGTAACCTCACCATCAACTAAAATTTGTGATGGAATATACAATAATATAAATGGTGCAATAAATACTAATACAAAATATAGTATTCCTGTTAATCTTGTTTGTTGTTTTAATGTTTTCATTTTTCTATTTTCCTTTTTTCTTTACTAATTCTGGATGGAATTTAAAGACTTCCTCCAGTGGCATATTAAACGCATATGAAATGCGAAATGCAAGTTCTAGTGATGGTGTATAATCACCTTTTTCTACTGCGACAACTGTTTGTCTAGATACACCAGCTTTTTTTGCTAAATCATTTTGTGTCATTTCATCATTTAGGAATCTACATTTCCTTACTAAATTACTAGTTGCTCCTTTAGCCATTTTAAACACCTCTTCTATAGTAGTAAATGTACGATGCATTAAGTGTTATCCCAGACAACATAATTGAAATGAATAATAATATAAATACTATTTCAACTGAAACGCTTAAAGCTAATAATAGCATTCCAATATAGAAACCAAGTAAGAAGACCCAACTAAAATTTCTTACTGCTTTTAATTCAATAACTTGATCATATTCATCCATGAATTTTGGTTCCTCTTCTTTTTCATATGTTCTGTTAAATAAATCAAATATTATTTTAGTTACTATTTGAATTACAACTAGTACCGGTATTTGTAATAAGAGGTATAATCCAAAGTAATTTAATTCTACTGAAAGATCTATATTCCCATTATTAATCTTATTTAAAACATAAATTCCGTAAACAACTAATCCAATAATAATACCAATTATTGCGACAATACTTCTTTTTTCTTGATATGACATATATTTCACTCCTTTTTTGTTTGTGTCAAGTATTACAACCATATAGTATGATAAACTTTACTTAATGTCAAGCAAAGTTTACATTATTTATAAATAAGAAATATATTTTCAAATAAAATAGGACTCCAAATTTGGAATCCTATTTTTAAAATATAGTTTTTTAACTAGTTAACCGGGCTAACTCTTATGATTTTTCTTTCTACATATTCAGTATCTATTGTAACAACTCCATCTTGACTTATTGAACCAGTTATATCTTGAATGAAATTGTCTACACCTTTAAAGAATATTGAACCATCATAATCAACTATTAACTCATTTACTCCGTTAATCTGTAGACCCTCAGTTAAGTTAGCTACAGTGAAATAATAATAATTTTCATCTGATTTAACAGTATCATAAACGAAACTAAATATTGCTGTTTCATCATCGTTAATTGCAATATACCCATTCTCGGTTTTTGTAATTTCAGTAACTGCAGAAATATTTGTATACTTCGCAGAATATCTACCAGTTACCTCGTTATAAGATAATATGAAATTATCTTCTCCTTGTGCCCACATATCTCTTTCTATTAAGAATAAGTTATCATCAAGGATAATTACATCATTTAATCTCCAAATGAAATCATAAACAAATATTCTGTTTTTTAGATACTCAATATTTGTCATTTCAAATGTTACAGTAAATTCATTGTCAGATGGTATTACATCTCCTTTTTCGAAGAAGACTTGTACATATGAATACCAATATTCATTATCTGTATCATATTCATTTCCATCTATATCTTTTATAACAAAGTTTTCTGTCCACATATTACATCCTTCATCGTAAGTACAAATCATATTGTCTTGAACTGCATATGTGTCATCATCAAACAATCTAACTCTAGAAACTAAAAACTCACCTTCTAGGAATGTCATATATCCATATCCTATTTGATCATAATCATATGGTTCAAGTCCTATAACAAATTCTACTTGTTGTCTACAGGTTTCTTCTTCACAAACTGCAACATCAGTTGTTGATACTTTTTTGTAATCAACAGTTACATCATTAATATTAATAGTTACAGAATAAGGCATTTTATATCCATATTCTACATGTGTATAATCACTGTTGAAAGTATATAAAACATCCCCATCATCATTAACGAGTTTATATTCAGATTCTTGTCCATAACAACCATTAATATCTGTACAAGTTTCACTTGTTAAAGTTTCTTCGGTAACAACAGTTTTATCAGATGCTGCAAATTCTATAGTTTCATATACTGTGTCACCTTGTTCGTAGTAAATATAATAATAGTAACTTTCAGGTGTATTGTAATATTCCCAACATCCAGTCGATGTTGTACATACTCCAGTTCTTTCTTCTATAGTAGTATTGCTTGTCATGTGATATTCAATGTAAAGAGGTATAATCTCATCTTTTTGAATTTCTATATAGTTTTGATAATTACTTAACAGATTTCCTTCTTCATCATATATCATGATATCAATATATTCATCACAAGTATCATACTCACATACTTCTCCAGCAACTTCTTTTGTATAATCATAAACACCTAAATTAGTCTCATCTAGTGTTACATATTGAATCATTTTTTCACCTTTTGAAACGATAATATTCTCATACATCCAGAGTCCATATTCATTAATAGAATTATCAATTAAATATACTTGACTTGTACATCCTATTTCATTATCACATAATTCATCTTCTGTTGACCATTGAAGTTCATAATCATATTCTGTTTGTGCATCTAGTTGATATGTAATACCAAATGGGACTTGGTCGTCTCCAAAGTAACTAAAATATTGATCAAATGTTGCAACTGAATTAGCTGCTTCATCAAGAATTTCAATCACAGTAGAACCCCAACAACCCCATGATTCATCTGTACAAATAGGTCTTGTAGAGTTTACATCAGTTATTTCTAAAATTTGTAAATCTGCTTTTGATATAAGCTCATCACCAGTAACTAAATGTAAACTAATATATCCATAATCTCCATATTCATTTCCATCTTCATCATAGTAATCTATATCTATATAATTGTCACATTCACCGATACATACTTGTGCTTTTTCACCTAATTCAATGTAGTGCGATTCTAAAGTACCGTCAGAATTAATATTATATAACATAGTTGTAAAATACCCTAGCTCTTCAACATATGTTTCCATACTGTCATAGAAATACAACTCACCATTAGGGAATGTTACTGGCATTAAGTTTTCTGAATCAGGTATTGTTTTTAATCCAAGTGTTTCTGAATAAACTTTAATATTACCATTCCAAGAGTCACATATAATATTATTATTTCTTGGATCAATAATAATTTCACATTCAGTGAATCCAGCTTTTGTTGCATTAATATACTCTTCTAATATTATTTCATTTGTTTCTGAATCAAATGATAATTTCATAACAAAGTTTTCATGTTTTGCTGAATCAGTTTCATCAACTTTCATTTCCATATAGAAAATATTTTCATCGCTTGCAGAGAAACCGTGAGATGTAATCATATAGTTGTTTACTCTATAATAATTCCAGTTATAGTACTCAGATATGATTTTATCTACAAATTTCTGAGCGATATTTGATAATGGATTATCAATTACATTTGCATAATGTTCTGTAATTGTAACTTCTACAATATCTTCAATAAATAATTCAACATCAAATTGTTCTTGATATCTAATATTCCCATCTTCATCATATAGAGGTATTTCCATTATTTCTATTATTTGATTACCATCTTCATCAAGAACTGGTTGTTCAATAAATACAAATACTGGTTCACCATCTTCATCAAATAATGGATTTCCAGCTTCATCAACTTCTTGAACAAAAATTGGTTTACCATCAGGATCAAACATTAAGTTCCCATCACCGTCAACTTCTTGTTTAATGAAATATTCAACTAATGGTAATTCTTGAAATTCAGTTAATATTGGACCTTCAGTGAATACGATAGGATTACCATCACTATCTAATAAAGGTACAAGAATTTCATTATGTACATGATTCCCTTCAGTATCATAAATCGGAGTACCAAACTCATCAAATTGAGGGATATATTGAGTTTCGATAACCGGTTCATTTAAAGTAACTGTTAAATTAACATATCTTGAATGATCTTCTGTATATGTATATGTATTTTCAGTAAACGTTACTTCTTTTGTAGCAAACAATTTCCCAGAGTCATTATGGATAATATAGATTCCTCCTGCCCATAATGAATCGTATACTTTTTGAGAAAAGTCTACTGATTGATTTTCATAACCTAAATCCACTTCAAATACAATAATTGTGTATGCACCATATATCTCTAACACAAGTGGATTGGCCAATATTTGTACATCTAATCCTGTGCTATCTGAAAAACTAACTTCTTCAAAGAATCCATCTTCAGTTAGTTTAACAATAAGGTTCGCTGTTGCTTCGTCAGGATTAGCTGTTGCTGCTAAATTAATTAAATCATATTCAGTAGCTTCACCTGTATTCAATGTATTATCAAACACATCTCTAGAAACAACTGCTAAACCTTTTGAATCAGTTAAATCAGCAACAAAGTCAGTCATTAACTCAACACTATTCGAGTATTGAACTATAGTCTCTTCACCATTAATTATTATATTATCCGAGAGAAAATCACTTATAAGTAAACAAACACCGTCAACTACAATGTAGTCTCCCTCTCCTTTACAACTATCTACTGCTGGAACTAAATTCTGGTCGTCGGATTTATCTTTATCATCGTCACCAAATAAACCACATCCCGATAAAGTAAATACTAAAGTTAATAACAGTATAAACATTACAATTTTCTTCATATTATTTCCCCTTTTCTATTTTTTTCTGTTTAATAATTTAATATCTAATATATTTGTTACGATATAAAATCAATTATTTCTTCAATTATTATACTAAAAGCCATTCCCTCAACTGATACACTCACATTACCTGAAAATGCGGTGTTTATTCTTGAAACATTTAATCCGATTAATTCTCCATTAATATTAAATAATGGCCCTCCACTGCTTCCAGGATTAACAGCAGCATCATGTTGAATGAGATCATCTTGTATCCTTGATATCATTCCTAGAGTAACTGTATTTGAATACTCTTTGCTAACAGGAGTTCCAACAGAGAGAACTAATTCACCAACCTCATAATCAACTTGATGAATCTCACAAATACTAATTATGTCTATTGAAGTTATTTTTAAGATAACTAAATCTTTCAAAGCATCTTCTTTAATTATCGTAGCTTCAATATATTTATTTAAACTAGGAAGGTATACTTCAACTTTTTGATTATATCTAATCACATGTTCATTAGTTAAAATATAGTAATCATCCCCATCTTGCTTATACACAATACCGGAGCCATGTATATCATTAGTATCAGATAACGTAACATCAATAGTAACTGTACAAGCTTTTGCTATACTTGATACTTCACTTAAATGATCATTAATATCATCCATATTAAATGCAAGTTCTTCAGTTAATTCAGACTTAATTTCTTCTTTTAATGCTTCTTCATCAATTTGTTCACATCCTGTTAGAAACAACAATGATAAAGCAATAAGTAATTTTTTCATGATAGCACCTCTTATCCTCATGTAATTAAAATTTAATAATTCTAAAAAAACAAAAAAGTCCTCATTAAAGGACTTTTTTCTATATTTTTAGTATACAAAAGTGAAAATTCTTATTGTAAAATTATATTCTGTCAATATTGTAGTCCATCCAACATAGAACAATCCTTAGTTATGCAACTTTGCGTATATATATTTCTATATATTTGCCATTTGAATATTTAACATATTACACCTTTAATATATCATATATATAATATATATCAATAAAATCTAGAGCAATTACTTATGTGTACTGGATATGCAATTAACAATATGAACCCCAACATGAACTACTCCCACCTCTTAACTTAGGTAAAATTTGAAGTAGGTGCCTCTTGGGTTATGCGAGCCAATATTCGCAATATTATCAAGATAACAAGATTATCTCACCCTCTATTTCTTCAATATTTAATTGTTCTTAGTTTTTGATATGACTAAAATAAATTATATCACTATCCAGTAACTAATTTACGACCAGCTATTTCAGCCGCTTTTATTAATGGGTACCCAGCAGGCGATGCAGTCAACATTGGTTGTGTACCAATTTGAGAACATAGTAAATCTGAAACTGTCATCTTATTTTGGATAACAAATCCAAGAACATTTGTCAATTCTCCAATACTTGTTCCTCCTACTACTTCTCCACCTAATATTAATCCACTGTTCTTATTAACAACTAGTTTACATATTTGGTAATGTCCATTATTTAGTTTCCCAGGATGTCTATCCATTCCTTTGAATGTAGCAGAAATTATTTGAAATCCTTCTGATTTTGCTCTTTTTTCTGTCATTCCAGCTACACCAAATGAAGTATCACCAATATTAGTTGAGTATATTCCAATAGTACCATTAAAAGTTTTTATTGTTGATAAATTATATAAATTCATTCCCGCAACACGTGCTTCCGCACATGCTGTAGAAGCTAACATAATTGGTGTGATCTTACCGGTAACGAAATCTCTTTTTTGAGCACAATCTCCAGCTGCGAAAATGTCTTTCTGATGAGTTCTCATAAAAGAATCTACTTTAATTGATCCTTGTTTATTAACACTAATTCCTGATTCTTTTGCTAATTTAACATTTGGAACATATCCAATTGATAACACAACAGCATCAACCTTAATTACTTCCCCATTATCAAGAAGTAACGATTCTACTTTCCCATTTCCTTGGATTTCTTTTACCTTTGTATCTGATAATATTTCTACTCCTCTTTTTTCTAAAAGATCTTCAGCAATTAGTGAAGTTTCTTGATCAAAAGATGCACATAAGATATTTTTTTGAGCTTCAATTAATAATACTTCTTTATTATTTTTATTCAATTCATCAGATAATTCAACACCAATAAATCCAGCTCCTATAACAGCTACTTTCTTAAGGTCTTTAATTTTTGATTGGAAAGCATCCAAATAATTCTGATTTTTTGGAACAATAAATACATTTTCTAATTCTGTTCCTTTAATAAAACTTGGAACAAATGGTTTAGAACCAGTACTAACAATAAGTTTTTCATAAGAAATAATTGATCCGTCTTTTGTTTCAACTGTATGTCCTTCTACATCTATATTTATAACTGTATCAACCTTAATATTTATACCTAGATTGATAAGTCCGCCATCCGGCATTACATTACTATCTGAAGTATCTAAAGTACCAAAGATATATGGGATTCCACAAGGAATCATGACTTTTTCTTCTTTTCTAATTACCATTACATTTTTTTTAGGATAATGCGATTTAGCTGTCATTGCTGCGACTACACCAGCTGCACTCCCACCGATTACTATTACATCCATACTAATTTTTTTCATTTTTTTTCTCCTATATATAATTTTTATAATTTCAAAACACAACTATATTGTACTCCTATTTTTTTGTATTTCAACCTATTAATGAAACATTATAAATAGCTATATAATTAGTCTTATTCTATATTTCTTAGCACCCCTTTTGTTAGTCGTTTTCTATACGCAATAATCTTGTAATTAATATCCTACAGCGTTAAAAAGCGCTATAAAAAACAGCAAATCTAATAGATTTTACTGTTTTTTATTTATTCACATTATATAAAATGTACTATTTTTCTTTTTTCTTATTAAAACTATCTGAGACTGCTTTTGCCATATTAACAAATTCAGAAGGCATCATAATTAAAGTAGTAGTATTTTGTTCAGCTCCTACTTCAGTAACCATTTGCATTCTTCTTAATTCTAAAGCCATAGGATTTTTAGAAATCATTGCAGCTGCTTCTGTAAGTTTACTTGCTGCTTCTTGCTCAGCTTCAGCTTTAATAATTCTCGCTCTTTTCTCTCTTACAGCTTCTGCTTCTTTGGCCATAGCTCTTTGCATATCTTTAGGTATTTCTACATCTTTAATATCTATAGCTGTTACTTTTAATCCCCATTCATCACTAACGTGATCAACTATAACACTTATTGATTCATTAATTGATGTACGATTATTTAAAAGTTCATCAAGATTATGTTGTCCAATAACATTTCTTAAAGTAGTTAATGCTTTTTGTCCAATAGCATGTTGATACTTTCTTACTTTAATAATTGCTTTTTCTGGAAATTCTACTTTGTAATATAATACAGCATCAATTCTAATTGTTACTGAATCTTTAGTTACTGTTTCTTGACTAGCTATATCTAATGTTCTTACTCTAAGATCTGCTTTTTTCTTTAAATCTATTAAAGGTATGATCCAGTAAATACCAGGTCCTTTAATATGTTTAAATCTACCAAGTCTAAAAACTACACTTCTTTCGTACTCTTTATCTATTCTTATTCCACATAAGAATATTAAGAATAATATTACTGCAATCGTAATTATTATGTCCCACATCATTACTCATCTCCTTTATACTTAATTATACCATCTAAGAAAAAAGATACAAAGAATTCTATAATTATATCTTCTATTTTCTTAGAATATGCCATACATCTTTTCCTTTAAATCCACATTTTCTATATAAATATTCAGGTGAACTAGAATTATCCATATCACCTGATACAGTAGCAAATTTAGCACCACTAGGCGATTTTTTAAGCAAATATGTTACTAACATTTTAGCTAATCCTTTACCTCTATATTGAGGTAATACTTGAATCCAATCAAGTTCTACTTCACCAACATATTTATCGTAATTACATATTCCTAAAGCAACTTCTTGATTTGTTGTTTCATCAACAATGAACACCCACAAATCAGGATAATATACTCTATCTTTTGTCATCAATAATATTTGTTCATTATATATTTTTATATCATCATAGGATTGATTTATTATTTGTCTTACTAAATCAATATCTTTGTTTATATCACAAATTCTAAAAGTAAACCCTGACACCACTACTTTATCTATTTCCTCCAAGTTGTGAGATATTCTAAAAAAGCGTTCATGTGAACTATATTGATTTAGTAGTGAATTATCAAAATCATCATTATGTATTGTTGTTATATTCTTTTTATCTACTCTTATATCTTTATATAAGGGTAATGCACTATATCTACATGGATTAGCAATATACTCATATATATTACTATCTTCTAATAAGAGTAATTGACACTTATCTATCCATTTCATTTCATATTCCTTATATGAAGTAATGATTCGATTTTCCAAATCTGCAATTGATTTAAAACCATATAATAAAGATTCATCAGAAAGCTTCTTATATAAATTATTTTCATTGTCTTTTATTTCACAAATAACATCTACTTCTTTAACGCCATTTTTATACAAATATAATAATCTATGGTGTCCGTCTACCGAAAATATCTTATTCTTATACTCTATAACATATATTTTTCCATATGATTGATTATTATCCATATATTGCTTAACCTTATCGTATTTATCTTTTGATAAGTAATGTTGTTGCGGGATAATATCTTTGATTTTAACTTTAAAATTCTTATAATTCATCATTATACCGATCCTATCATTTAACATTTACTTATCTATTCCAAAAAAGAACTTTTTAATCTCTTCTTTAGCAGGGTAATTATATTCATCAATTTTATTAATTACTAATTCTACATCATACTTAATATTCAATTGTTTATAAGTAACTTCTTCATTTATTGTTAGAATCCCAGCTCTAGCAATATCTATTTCTTTCCCAGGGCATCCTAAAGAACCTGGATTTATATATAACTTATTACCTACTAGATTTATTGATTTATGATCATGACCATATATAATAATGTCCGAATCAATTTCTTTAAATAGATTATCTAAATCTTTAACTGAAGGATTACGCACAAAGTTACTTCTTTTGTTATCTTCATTTGCGTAATGTGTAACATAAATCATTCTATTTCCAACACTCAAATATTTTTCTTTGGGCATATGATCTATATATTCTTTTGAAAACTCAGATAACTTAGAATGTTCCCAAATATGATATCTCTTTTCATGATTATCCATATTAATATATGATTCCATTCCGTTAGTGAGATATTCTTCATGGTTCCCTTGGACACAAGCTAATAAGCTTGATAACCTTGATATTTTTCTTATAGTTTCTTCTGGGTATGGACCAATTCCAATGATATCTCCAGCACATATAATCCCTGTACATCCTTCTGTTTCAAACTCATCAATAATCTTTCTCAATGCGATAATATTATTGTGTATGTCTGTGATTATTCCTATTTTCATAAAAAATCTCCTCCCTTGATAAAGATATATCTTATTTAGAAATACTCTATCCCATTAAATTTAAATCTATATCTATAATTCTTTTCATCCATAATAATCTATAGTTAACTTCTTCAAAATTATTCATCTTATAATACCCAATAATTTCTGTGAGTGGGTAAAACTTATAAGGAATAATTACTTTATATAAGTCATTAATAATATTCACTTCTATATCATTAAATTTATACTCTTTTTCTATTAGTTTAAGTCTTCTCTTAAACTCATTAACATGAAACATTATATATTCATCACTAATCCATTTGTTTCCAATTGGATTAGATTCTTGATATGCAAGTTCATTAATTATATATGTTAATACTTTTTCATTACCTGAAAGATTAAAATCAATAAGTCCTATGAATTTACCATTCTCAATCAAGACATTTTCATGGTGTAAATCACATTGAAATACTGATGATGGAAGCTTTTGATAATCATTCTTAATTCTATCTCTTATTTTATAAAACGCTTTATACACATATTCTAATACTTCCTTATAAACTTCAGGAATATCTATAAGTAAATTATAAACTTTATTTAAATACTCTTCATATTCATCCACTATATCTGATTCCATATATGGTTTAAACATTATATATGGACTTTTATAATCAAACTCAAATACTTTTAATCTACAAGAAACTTTTCCTATGTATGAAGCAAAGTCATCTCTCAAATCAGTACTCTCTAATTGAAATTCATAAACTGCCTTTTCTTCAATCCACACTACAAAATCTAGTTCTTCATATTTAACTAATGATGCATATTGATTATTAGTTTGTCTTATAATCCTTGGACTATAAATACCAATACTATTATATTTATCAATTACTTTAGCTATACTATTAATTCTATCAATACTAGTAAATGCATTACTATGCATTTTTATGTAATATTTGTCATTATCTATATTACATTGATAAGTATATCTAATATCGTTTTTTTCATTCCTTTTTTCATATAATATTAATTCTTTAATCTCTTTATTTATTAAATTTGATATAGT
>JAUVDP010000026.1 GCA_030595255.1 Mycoplasmatota bacterium
TACCTCAGCATGAATATGAGTTTAAAGCTTGTGTAAATCAAGTTCAAGATGGTGATTTGGCATTCGCAATATCTTTTTCAGGATGTCATCCAATAATAATTAATACTCTACAGGAAATGAAGATTAAAAAAGACATAAATATTGTTTCCATTACTAAAGCCGGAAACAATATACTTCAAAATATGAGTAATGTTAATTTTTATATGTTTGCAGATAATGCTATGTATAATAACATTGATATAACATCTAGGATATCTATGATTGGTATTATTGAAACATTCTTTTACAATCGTTTTACAAGACAAATTAAAAAGTAGTGACAATTACAAATGTCACTACTTTTTTTGTTTTAATAAGCTATATTCAATATCTTTAAGGTCGTTTATGATACACCTCACCGTATCACAAACTAAACAACCTATTATATAATTCTAACAAAACTATTTAGCTTTTTCTTTCCTTCTCTCAATCAATCTAGCTAAATATTTACTCTTAACTTGCTCACTAGCCATAATCTGTTTAATAGGAGGTAGTTTAAGAATAACTCCTAATATAGCGGCTAAAATTCTATGATTAAAATGAGCTTGATTATCAAAAATTAAATTATGTAATTTACCCGTATCAATTGCTTCTATTACTACTCTATGAGTAATATCTATTGGAGTAAGTATTCTTTCATCTCTTGCGTTCATTTCTATCGCATCAGTTGGACATACATTAACGCATACTCCACATCCTATACAATTCTCTGGAGTGAGAATTGCTAATTTTTTATTCTTTTTAACATTATGTTTAGATATTAAAGATAAAGCCTCCATAGGACATACTTCTATGCACTTCCCGCATCCAACACATAATTCATCAATAACATTTGCTATGAAATTTGATCTAATAGAATGTGCAGAACCAGTTCTTCTAACACCAATTAATGCTTCACAACAACAACTACAACAATTACAGATAAATGCTACATTGTTTTGTACATTCTCACCAAACTGTACTAAGTTATGTTTCTTAGCTAAAGCAAGTAAATCTAAACACTCTTCTTCAGTAATCTTTTTAGCATATCCATGCTTAATTAATGAATCCGCAGTATTGTTAAAAGTCATACATATTTCCATAGGTGCATCACATGCTTCACCTATATGTTCTTTTTTATGTCTACAGTAACAAGTTCCTACACCTATATGAGACGCAGTCTTAATTACTTCTGTTGCTCTTTCATAATCAAGTACATATAAACTCTTATCTTCAATTGTTTCTTCTTGAACAAATGTTCTACCAAGTGATGTAGGCATTGTAAATAACTCCATCACAAATTCATCTTCAACATTGATATATTGATGAAATAGTTCAGCAAGTACTTTTTGATCTAATTTCCCACCAACCCTCATCATTGAAAACTCAAAGAATCCTGCCATTGGTGGAGGTAAAGAATAGGTCACATTACCGTTAACTTCAACATCAATTAATAAAGCTCTTGAAGCTAACTCATTAAGAATTACACTTGATTCTTCAATACTTTTCTTCCAAGCTTTACTAGCTACCTTAACTGTGAATGGCTTAATAGGTATTTTAGAAACAAGCAATGCTTCTTCCTCACTAAACATTACATTCAATATCTTATATAATGTTTCAGAAGGTGGTGCACCTTGAGGAAACTTATTTAATCTTGTAACTAACTTGTCATATCCTTTTCTAGATGAATTATGTCCCATTTATAATTCCTCCCATTAGTTTCAACTATGTCTTATAACCTCAAATCTTTCCATTTTATATTCTTCATTATCATTAATACCCGCTTTTTGTAATGCAATACTTACTTGTTCTTCTATAGTATCTATTCCATCTAGATTTGGTAATAATAACCCAGATTTATATTGTTGATATACGATAACTCCATATCTCTTAACATCTAATTCACTAAATGATTTTATTGGTTCTGGTGGAAATAATACATCCACCTTGTATTGTAAGAAAGGTAATTCTTTTTTCATTACTCTACCAAACCTTGGATCTCTAGTTCCGGCACTTACTGCATTTTGAATAATCTCATGCGCAGTACTTCTAGTAGTAGAACCTGTAGTTCCGATACATCCTCTTAAATAATTATTTTTATGAATAGAAACAAAAACTCCTGCTTTATTATTAATTAACTCATCAATAAGATTATCTGGTATCTTCATCTTCTTATGATGTATTACATAATACTCTAAAGATTCTCTAGCTAACTTAACATAAGGATCTTCTTTATGTCTTAATGAATCAGTTTCTTTTTTTTCATTTGATGAATAAATCTCATCAAATTTTCTAGAGTTGTCTTTTTCTAACACTTTATATTTAGCAACAGCATATCCAACTCCAAATGGACCTTCATATGATAATAACTCTGGTTCAACTTGATAACCATCAAGTACCCCAGCCATCATCGTAAATGAACCTAACCCGCATTCCGCTGCTTTTCTCACTAAGTGTGGATCAAAAGTTAATAGTTTTAAGAAGTCACCAACTGCCAAAGCTTCAGTAAGTTCTTTATCAAAGATTGGGCCTTCTTTTGCGAGTCCATAAGGACCATGTTTTTTTAACTTATGAGATAAATCTCCACTAGCTACCCAAACTACTTTTTGATCTTTTGGTATAACTGATTGAATTAATTTACCTAACTTGTAATGTTCAACTGGAGTTAGTCCTGATGGACTAATACGAATCAATTTATATTCATTATAAAATTGGTTAATAAAATACAAAGGAACCATTGTTCCATGGTCTAAAGAAGGACTTAAGTCTCCTTCAATACCAACTGGTATTCCGAGTATATCTGCCTCTTTTGTAATTAATCTTATTAATGATTTGTCATAGTCTACCCTAGCTTTTACATCATACGCTCCAAACTGACTAAGATTACCAACACCTTCAATTCCTGGTGAGATATGAAAATAATCCGCATATAACTG
Source organism: Mycoplasmatota bacterium (assembly GCA_030595255.1). Classification (GTDB taxonomy): domain Bacteria; phylum Bacillota_I; class Bacilli_A; order Izemoplasmatales; family Izemoplasmataceae; genus JAFGXW01. The sequence continues at coordinate 2,955 of JAUVDP010000026.1, forward strand.
AGCATGCGGTGATGAAATAATTATTGTATCAGGCTTAATTTGTGCTATCTCTTTTGAGATTTTAATGTATGCATCAATAGTATCTTGAATTTTAAGTTCTTCCCCTTTACCTACCTCTGGCACAATTAATGGAGGATGAGGAACTATAAATGACGCTATAATTGACATTTTAAAACCTCCTTCATACTTATATGTTTCCTAAATATATATTTTTAAATCCAACATCTTGTCCGATTTTTTTAGCCATTAATAATGTATCTTTTGGTGTAACTTGAATATCTTTCATTTTATAAGCTGGGAAGAACCTTGAAATATGCCAAGGTGTATCTACTCCAACATATGTTTTTAAATCATTTGCTATTTCTAATATATCTTCAGGCTTATCATTTAATCCAGGAATAACTAATGTAGTTACTTCAAGATGAACACCTGCTTCTTTCATTATCTTCATATTTTCTAGTATTGCTTGCGCATTACCTAAAGAGTATTTTTTATATAATCCATTTTGACCTTTATAATCAACATTAGCCGCATCTAAGAAAGGCAATATTAAATCTAAAGTCTCTTTTGACATATACCCGTTAGTAACCCAAATATTCTTAAGTCCGTGAGCTTTTGCTAGTTTCATTGTGTCATATGCATATTCAAGAAATATTGTAGGTTCAGAATATGTATAAGAAATAGAAGGACATCTATAATGTATTGCTTTATAAACATGTTCTTCAGGAGTAATATACATCCCTTCAATATGTTTATCAGGCTTTGGACTTTGTGAAATAGAATAGTTTTGGCACCAAGGACAATCCATATTACATCCTGCAGCCGCAAATGAATAAGTATATGTTTTTTTCATATAGTTATGTATTGGTTTCTTTTCAATAGGATCAATACTAGATGCCACAGTTTTTCCGTAATTCAAAACATGCATTATTCCAGTCTTATTTTCTCTCACACCACAAATCCCTCTTTGTCCGTCCTTTAAAATACAATAATGACGACAAACAAGACACTTCACATTTAATTTAGTTAATGGTTTATATAACATAGCTTCCATAATTATCTCCTAATATATTACTTCCTCAAAAATACATACCTTAGATAATTTAATAATATCATTTTTTTCTCTTACTTTCATTAAAAGAAAAAATGACATCGAATTTAGATGTCATTATATATTAATCATCCCAAGGTGTAACTTCTTTTTTATTTAAACTACGAACATTATCACGAACTAAATCTCTCATTCTAGTAAATTTAGTTAATCTTTTACCAAGTGCGATAGCATTTCTTCTACTCGCTCTCATTGCTTTAGCTTCATTAGTTGCGTTTAAAGAATGAATATCCATTTCTGACTTAGGTGCATTTACTGTATCATTTAAAAACCTAACTTCACTTTCAAGTAAAGATAATGCTTTATCTACATCCACAGATAAATATCTCCTAATATTTTTCATAGCACTCGCAGTCTCTCTTCTAGCACTTAAAGCTAAATAGACTAATCCGTAATATATTAATCCAAGAAAAACTAATGCAAATGAAAATCTAATTCCAGCAACAATCATAAATAGCCCGAAAAGCCCGAAAAGAATATGTAAAAAATTTGTTAAAAATAACTCTTTATCAATCATTGTTCTAGCTTGTTTAATATTATCCATTTTAATCCTCCCATTTCATCTTAAAATATATTATGTATTATAATTATACCAATTATTATACAAATATTATATAACTTTTTATCTCACTTTAAAAAACAAACATTGATATACCTATCAACACTAATAAAACAATAATAACTTTTTCAAATCTTTCTTCATTTAATCTACCACTTACTTTCATACCACTAATTACCCCGAGGACACCAAAAATTACGATGTAACCAGTGTTTAATAAAATATCAACACTATATTCCATATTGATAACTAACATCCCTACACTCGCAATTCCAAGGAATAAGAAATAAGAAGCGAGTGTGTTTTTAAACTTAGCTTTAGAAGCTCTAATCCCTGTTAGAAAGAATACCACAGGAGGTCCATCAATCGTTGCGACACCATTCCCAAGCCCACTAAAAATACCGGTAATAGCTTGATTTATAAAATTATCTTTAAACTTAAATTTAAAATTAAATACTCTATTTGATATAGCTAACAATATTAATAGTGCAGCTAAATATTTAATATAGTTATCATCCATATCCATTAAGAAGAATAAGCCTATAAAGGTAAATACAATTCCAAATAAAGCAATTACCCAAACATCTTTAAGTATCTTAATATCAAACCTTTTATTTTCAAAAAGTAAAGATGTATTAAGAATAACATTAAAGGTAATCATCATTACTACTACCTCTGTTTTAGGATATATTAATAAAAGTAAAGGAACTGCGACTAAGCTAGATCCAAATCCACTCGTTCCTTTCACCAAACCTGAGAAGAACGCTATAAGTGCTACATATACAAAAATCATATCTTTCTCCTCCATCTCTATTTTAAGTTTATTATATCACAAACTAAAAAACACCTATCAAAAGGTGTTTTTAGTTTATATAGTATTTATATAATTTGAGAACTCGGTAATACTTTCAATATCTCCAATCAAAACAAATCGATGAAATTGTTTATATTTATGATACTTAAATTTAAATGGGCCTTTAATCTTATTAGAATGCATTACTATTTTATTTTTCTTTAAAGTTGATAACTCTTTTTTATCTAAAATCAAACATGCATTCTTAATTTTTATATCTCTTGAATCATTAATGAAATCAATAATATCTCTATTACCTCTTCTCTTTAATTCATCAAAAGATAATCCACTATTAAGATATTCTTTTATTTGTTCCTCATCAAAGTGCCATATTCCTCCCATTTTTGTTCCCGGTAATATACCTTTGCTAATATGTCTTCTTAAAGTTCTTTCTGATATTCCAAACATCAAAATAAGATCAGTTAATTTATACATATCCTTCACCTCCACCTAAATTATAATATATATTCTAGATATGCACAATGACATTTTGACATGATTTGGCAGGTTTGAAATATTCCTAATAAAAAGGTAACTTCACTTGAAGTTACCTCATAGTATTTTATCAAATTGTAAGTGGTCTTTCCGATAACTCAGTAAATAACTTAATAGAGTATATTGCAACAAGGATTGCTAAAACCGATGTAATTATAATCGTAAAGATATCATATCGATTTGTTACAGTTCCAAGTTCAAATAAAACTGATCCAAAGAAGTTATATAATGCATGCAACAATACTATGAACCACAGATTATTTGTTTTTAAATACATAACTGCCCACATCATACCAACTAAGAAGGAATAACCTACTTGTAGAAATGTATTACTAAGCGATGCACCTGAGAATAAATTAATTACATGTATAAGTCCAAATACCGCAGATGAAATAATAATTGCTAGTAACACACCTTTTTTTGTTTTAGGTAGCTTTTGTAAGAGAAAGAGTAAAATGATAACTCGAAAGATAATCTCTTCAAAGAAACCAACACTAAGACATTCTATCATAAACAAAAAGACAGTATAAATCGGTTCACTTAACATTGTTCTTCCATGAAAATATGCGCTAATTGGAAAATTATTAATCGCGACAATTATTCCGGGAATAATAATAAGTAAAGATTTATATGGATTATTGAACTTTAGTAATTTACCATAGCCCATACGGAATAACATAATAACAAATAGAATTCCCAATATAATTCGTAAAAAACTGTTTTGAATCATAACTGATACAAGCTGATTATTAATAATTTCAATCATGAACAATATCTCTACTTACTAGTTTATTTTTCTTGTATAACAGATACACACCAAAGAGTATCATGAAGACACTAATAAACTGAGCAGGTGTTGGGAACACATTGTATTGTGTTTCAAATAAAGGGAATAATACACCACGATCATCTCCACGGATAAATTCAATTAGGATTCTCCAAATACCATATCCAATAACATATGTCTCCACTTCAATATTTTTGAAAAACTTAACATTATTCATTACGAAGAATAATCCAAACAAGAATGCAGATTCAAATAATTGTGTTGGGAAAACAGCTGTTTCTGGATAAAGAATATGTGCATGTCCATGAGGGAATACAACACCTAAGACTGAATCTGTAGGAATTCCAAAACAACAACCAGCAAAAAAGCATCCAATACGTCCAATCGCATGTGCAAGTACCACTCCAGTGATAACGGTATTGGCTATCTTCTTCATATCTTTATTCTCATCTTTATAAAAGTATTTCATCAAGATTAGGAAACTGACAAATCCTCCAACTAAACCACCTAAGAAATTGATTGAACCAAAAATCCATTCTCCTTCTCTAATAGAATGAAAAACACCATCTATAAGGTATGAGAAAAATAATGCAAATATCAAACTTATACTAATTAATACAATTAATTGATTGGTTTGTTTACGAGTAAATCCATCCTTTTTTTCAAATCGATGAATAAGGTAAAATCCCATAATTACGATACCAGTAATCAGGATTAAATCATATGTAGCTATTGTGTAACCGAAAATATCTGGAAGTATAAATGGATACATAATGTCACTCCTCTTTACATCTATTCTATCATGATATCTATTCTATCATGATTTTAATAATATTTTCTCATTTTCTAAATAAGTTAGTCATTATCAAGTATTAGCTATATTATAAAGTCATTTATTAACTTGCTTAACTCAATTCTTTTAAACATTAATCTTTCATTAAATAACCCCATTGATACTCCTAATACAATTAATCATCAACTAACAGTTGCTGGATTTGATTATAAATTTAAAGTATACTTAATTTTATAGGGAGTGAATAATATGTTAAAGTATATATCTATTAGAGTAGTCTTATTTGCAATAACTTTCTTTATTACGCTTTCATTTACTTATATAGTATTTGAGATGGCTAACTTGAAAACATGGGTTCCTGGATACGAGAATAATGAATATTTACAATTTGCATGGGATTCATATATACCATATTTAAAGAATGTTTTACGTGATAATGACTGGGGAAGTTATTTGAATGAAACAACAGTATTACAAAATGTTTTAAATGAAATACCAACTACATTCAAAATTAATCTATATGCTTTTATGTTTTATCTTCCTGTTGGAATAACTATAGGAATTATAACTGCATATTACAGTGGTACATGGATTGATAAAATTATATCATATTTCACAGTAGTTCTAGGATCCATTCCTGAATATGTAACCATAGGTGTTTTAATGATTGTTTTCGCATATTCATTAGGATGGTTTTCACCTAGATTTAATCCTATTGATAACGATCCTTGGTCATTTGTAATGAATTATTCAATCCCGATATTAGCATTAAGTATTGGGCCAATATTAATAATTACAAGAACATTACGTGCTGAGTTAATAGAAGTCAAAGATAGTAATTTTGTTTTACTAGCTAGGTGCAAGGGATTAACAAAAATTCAAACTCTTTGGAAACATTCATTAAGAAATAGTATATTACCAGTTATTTCTCAGATACCTATAATTTTTGGTACTGTACTAAGTGTATCGTTTGTAATCGAAATCGCATATGATATGAAAGGTGCTGCAGCTTTATTGTATAACTCAATCATTGTACAAAATGTAGATATATCATATATTCAAATCGCTGTACCTACAGCTACTCTAATTGTTGGATTCTATGTTTTAATGGTTATGGTTGTAGCGATTACCGCGGATTTATCTCTTTCATTGTTTGATCCACGAATTAAACTTGGAAGTAAGAAATAATATTCAAAAAAAACAAAACAAAAACGACAAAAAGTTTGTCGTTTTTTTATAGAATAAATATATTTGCTATTATCTGTTTAATAATCAAAGAACCAATTATATCCTTTTTCAATAATTATCATAGGATTATCAGTTGATGCGTATCCTATTTTTACTTTTTCATACTGGAAAATAAACCAATATAAAATTTCTTCTTCTTCAATATCATAATAGACTTCTAAGTCACTTCTTGAATTGTATTCCTCAAGTGGCATTTCTTCTAAAGTATAATAATATTCCTGGCTTCCAGCACATTTAATATTATCGTCAATGCTTTCATCGAAGTATTCACTATATTTATCACAAAAGTCAGTTTCAGTCATATCGTTCATTAAAACATCATAAACCATATCACCAATAACATCACTCATCTCTTCTTCAATTGTTTTTTCACTACAAGAAGTTAATAATACTACAAAAAATAAAATTAATAAGAATTTCTTCATAATAAACACATCCTTCTTAATTATTATCTTAACACAAAATCATCTATTTAATTGTAATTAATTCTTTAGGAAATTCATTTAAAATAATACATCCGTCCTCAGTTAAGATGATATCATCTTCGATTCTAACTCCTCCAAGACCACTTATATAAATGCCTGGTTCTATAGTTACACAAGCTCCTACTTCTAAAGGTTTATCATTTGCTTGGTTTACACGAGGATCCTCGTGTACATCAAGCCCAAGACCATGTCCGGTCCCATGTTTAAAATATTCACCATATCCAGCTCCGGTTATGTAATCACGACAAATACTATCTAACTCTCTACCTGTCATTCCTGCTTTCGCAGCTTCTACACCTCGTTTTTGAGCTTCATATACGATATCATATATTTGTTTTAACTTAGTATCAATTTTACCTATTGCGACAGTTCTAGTCATATCAGATGAATATCCTTTATAGAAACATCCAATATCAAAAGTAACTAATTCTCCTTCTTTAATAACTTTATCACTAGCCATACCGTGCGGCATTGCCCCGCGTTCTCCACTAGCTACGATAAATCTAGGCCAATATGAATCTGCGCCTAATTCAATCATCTTATTTTTAAGAAGAATTTCAAGATCTCTTTCTACTACTCCGGGTTTTACAAAGTCTAGAACGTATTCCAAAGCTTGATCAGTAATTTCACAAGCTTTCTTCATTAATTTAATTTCATCTTTAGTTTTAGATATTCTTAAAGACTCAACTAAATTAGTAGTTGGGGATAGCTCACAAGATAGTTTTTGATACATAGCAAACTCTAAATATCTCATCTTTTGATCAAAACCTAAAACTTTAATATTCTCTTTTATAATAATACTATTTAAAGTATTTATTAAAGAACCTTCTATTTCTACAAATGTAAAATTAGGAGCTTCTTTTTGAGCTTGGTCTCTATATCTAAAATCAGTTACAAAATACTGAAAGTTTTCCCCTATAATACTAAATCCGTAAGACCCGGTATATTTAGTTACATAATATAGATTTTTAGCTGCGACTGGATTTTCCAGTCCAGTTAGAAGTATAGCATCTATTTTTTCATTCTTAATTAATTCTTGAAGTTTTTTTAATACCATAATAATTCCTCCTACAGTGCTTTAGTTAATATCTTTTTAACGTCTTCTTTAGTTAATGCTACATATCTACCAATAGTTTCTCTATGTAGTGTTTTATCTACTATTTCATCTAATGGTGGATTAATAATATTTAAATCTTTTAAATATAAAGGCATATCTAGTGATTTATAATATTCAGAGACTCTTTTAATTCCTTCTTTTGCGATTTCCATTTTATCTTTACCAGGGTGTACTCCCCAAACATTTACAGCAAACTCATAAAACTTATTAACTGTTTTATCACTTAAAATATATTCCATCCAGTGTGGAGCTAAAACAGATAACCCATCAGCATGAGCAATATCATAAAATGCACTTAATACATGCTCAGTCATATGATTAAATCCTTCAAAGTCTTTAGCAAATCCACTAACTCCGTTCAATGCTAAAGTACTACCAAACATTAAATTAGCTCTAGCCTCATAATCTTCAGGATTATTTAAAGCTATAGGACCATAATGAATAATTGTCTTCATTATACCTTCACAAACACGGTCATTTAAATAAGCATCTTCATTACTAAAATAAAATTCATAAACATGTGTTAAAGCATCAACCACTCCACATCCTGTTTGGTGTTTTGATACAGTGAATGTATTTATTGGATCTAAAATAGAAAACTTAGGATTAGTATAAGGACTTCCCCATCCATTTTTCTCTTTAGTTTCGAAGTTAGTAACGACAGATCCTGCGTTCATCTCACTACCAGTTGCTGCTAAAGTTAAGATTGAAGCAATAGGTAATGCCCCTTTTGACTCTACTTTATAAGAATAGAAATCCCACGGATCTCCGTCATACAAAGCCGCAGAAGCTATTCCTTTAGAAGCATCTATTGTGCTTCCTCCACCAACAGCTAAGACTAAGTCTACTTTATGTTTCTTACAAAGTTCAGCACCTTCTCTAATAGATTCAATTCTTGGATTTGGATCAATCCCTCCAAAATCAATAATTTTAATATCTTCTTTTTCTAATAAATTTACAACTTGATCATAAAGACCCATCTTCTTAATACTAGATTTACCATAAACCAGTAATACTGTATTCCCATACTCTTTTACTAACTTACCTACTTTTTCTACTTCTCCCTTTCCAAAAAATACTTTAGTCGGGTTGTGGAAATAAAAATTCTTCATATTAATCACCTCATTATTTATTATATCATTTAATCTATTATTTAATAATCACATACCTCTAATAATTTAATTATTAAAAAAAAGCACAAGAAATCTTGTGCTTTAAAGTTACTTTTCAAACATAAATCCTTTAATATTTACTGATTCATAATTCTTAAATCCTATACTTTCGTAAAACAATCTTTGTTTTTCTGTAATATCTGTTGTTAAACAAATTTGTCTTACATCTTTATATTCTTCAAGTACAAATTTAATTAGGTTAGAACCAATTCCTTTTCTTTGATAAGATTCTAAAACTAAGATATCTTGAATATATATTATTGTATTACCGTCACCGACGGCTCTAATTAAACCCACTAATGTTCCCGCGTCATACGCGCATTTTACATATGTTGAATTCTTAATGCCTTTAAATAGACTTTCTTTATCTTTTGTATAACTACTCCAACCCATATTTTCATATAAGTTTAATATTTCTTCTTCGTTAGACAATAAACTACTATATTCTATCTTACTCATAGTATTTTACCTCTTTAAGATATAATCCAGAACTTGGAGCTTTCCATTTTACTTCGCTTGAGTTTTTATAACTAATAAAGTTAAGTAATGAGTCATTAACTTCGCCCTTAGCTATTTCAACCGTAGTTCCTACAATGTATCTAACCATATATCTTAAGAATCCACTTCCAATTATAGAAATATATATATGACTCCCTTTTTCTTCAACCTTCACATCAAAGATAGTTCTTGTCATAATTTTATCTTCTTTAGTTTTGGTAAAACTAGTAAAATCATGAGTTCCTATAATACTTAAAACCTCTTTTTTAAGAATACTTAAATCTAACCCATTTACGTTCCATTCATAATTTCTTTGTATAGGATCATATTCACCAATATTAATCTTATATACATACTCTTTAGAATATGCGTCATACCTACTATGAAATGTAGGATGAACTTCCTCACTAGAAATTAGGTATATAGAATCAGGTAAGAAACTTCTTAGCACTCTAGCAAAATCAATAGGTTTAATTTTACTCAATGTATCAAAATGAAATACTTGATTAATCGCATGAACACCTTTATCAGTTCTACCACTAGAATGAATAGTTATTTCTTCTTTAGTTAGATGCCATAAACCTTTTTCGATTTCTCCTTGAACAGTCATTAAATCAGGCTGTCTTTGGAAACCACTAAAAGTTGACCCATCATAAGTAACATTACATTTTATTCTTGTATGTCTAACTTTTTTAATAGTTTCATAAGCTCTAATAATTAAGTTATCCTTAAAAACAAACTTAACTATTATACACTCGCTATTCACTTTAGAATCAATTGAATATTCAACTATCGCATTAATGTAAACTATATCATTTAATTCATCAAAATTTATAATATTTGTATCAATTAAGTTGTACTTTTCAAATAATAATCCAACAGCTTCAAAACTAAATACTAAACTTCCAAGAAAAGTTCTTACTCCAAAGCCTTCTCCTAAAATTAATTTTAATGACTCCATATCCTTAGCTCTAAAGGCTTCAAAATATGAATTGACTAATTTAGATTTATCCATTAGAACATCACCCTAACAGTTATAGCTGAAATAAAAATGAAAATACAAAATACTATAACGGTAGTATCAAGATTATGCCATGAAAGAGTATGTAATCTTGTTCTGCGTTTACCAGGAACAAAACTTCTAGCTTCCATTGCATTAGCTAAATCATCACTTCGTTTAAAACTAATAATAAACATAGGTACAAGTAAACTAATGATCTGCATAACTTTATCTTTTAACTTACCTTCAGTAAAGTCTACACCACGACTCGCTTGAGCAAGCATAATTTTATTAGCTTCATCCAATAATGTAGGTATATAGCGAAGAGCAATTGATATAATCATTGCAATTTCTTCAGCATTTATTCTAATTATACTTAGGGGCTTTAAGATTTTTTCAAGACCTAAGTTTAAATCTGTAGGTTTAGTAGTTAATGTCAAAATCGTAGATAAAGTAACGATAATAATTAATCTTACCATTATAAAGAATGCACCTGATAACCCATCTCCATATACTTCTAAAGTACTTGAACTAAGTACACTCCCAGGAGTATATAAAGCTAACATTGTTAGTATTCCAAATGCTGTAATTAACAAATATAAAAACTTGAATTTTATATATCTTCTCGTTAGATACCAAAATAGTATAATAAATATCATTAATGGTAATGTGAAAACAGTTAATGTTAACTCAGCATCAAATATTAAGGTTCCAGTTTTAATAAATATAATTTGGAAAGTAAATGTAAAGAGTAATAAAATCATAATAGGTTTTAATCCTCTAGCAATTCTTGCAATTGGTATTCCACCTATTTTAAGAATTAATAATACGACACCAAGCATTATTAAAATATGAGTAACATCTTTTAAAATAAACGTTGAAATCATTAAAATCATTAAAGCAATAATCTTACTTCTAGGATCCATTTTATATAAGAAACTCGTTCCTGGTAAATATTGACCGATTATAATATTCTTCATTATATAACCTCCTTAACAAGTTCAAAAAGATCTTGAATTGTATGAGGTTGTCTATCAAAATTAACATCTAGTTTATCTTCGAGTTGTCTAGTAATAGTTATAATGTCAGGAATATCTAAATTCCAACTTTTAATGTTCTCTTTACTAAATAACTCTTGAGGTAACCCATCATACACTAAATGCCCTTCATTCATCACAAGTACACGTGATGCATACTTATAAACAGTATTCATATCATGAGTAATAATGATAACTGTTTTATTTAAGTCATTATGGATTCCCATAAATAGTTTAAGTAAATCATCTCTACCTTTAGGATCTAATCCACTAGTTGGTTCATCAAGTACTAAGATATCCGGTTCCATTGCTAAAATGCCAGCAATAGATACTCTTTTCTTTTCTCCACCTGATAAGTTAAACGGACTTCTTTTTAAGTACTCTTCATCAAGTCCTACATGTTTTATAACTTGTTTAGCTCTTTCTATAGCTACACTTTCCTTAACACCAAAGTTCTTTGGTCCAAAGATAATATCTTTAAGTACTGTTTCTTCAAATAATTGATACTCTGGAAATTGGAAAACAAGTCCAACACGTTGACGTAGTGGATTTAATTTTACTTTTCCTTTTTTCTTAGTATCTTTTTCAATTTTAATACCATAGATAGTAACACTACCCGTAGTAGGTCTAATTAATGCGTTCATATGTTGAACTAAAGTAGATTTACCACTACCAGTTTCACCTATTAGTGTAATAAATTCACCTTTTTCAGCTATTTCTAAATTGATATCTTTAAGTGCGGAGAAATTATATCCATCAAATGATGGATATTCAAAATTTACTTGTTCAAACTTAATTGCCATAATATATCCTTAACTTTATCATTTGATAAATTAGCTTCATCTAATAAATACTGAAGTTTAAGTGGTAATAACAACTCCAAATTAGATGAATTTAATGTTTCTTTATCATTAAGAATGTCATTAGTATCTCCGCAAGCAATGACTCTTCCTTCTTTTAAAATAATAATACGGTCTGATAATACCGCTTCTTTCATATCGTGAGTTATAGTGATTACTGTAACTCCTGCTTTATTAATTTCTTTTATATAATTCATAATAGATTCTCGGCCCTTAGGGTCTAGCATTGAAGTTGCTTCATCAAATATTATAATATCAGTTTTCATAGCTAGTATTCCCGCTATTGCAACTCTTTGTTTTTGCCCTCCACTAAGCGCGTGAGGCTCTTTCTTTAAATACTCAGACATACTAACCTTTTCTGCGTATTCCTTTATTTTATCTATTATATCAGACTGTTCAAAGCATAAGTTCTCCATACCAAAAGCGATATCATCTTCCACAGTAACCCCAACAAATTGATTATCAGGATTTTGGAATACAATACCAATCTTTCTTCTTATATCATGAACTGATTCTTCGTTTAATATTACTCCATCAACCTTAATTTCCCCACTATCAGCTTTAAGTAATCCGATAATAAGTTTAGATAGAGTAGACTTCCCACTACCATTATGTCCTAGTATACTAACCCATTCACCTTTCTTTACAGAAAGAGTAACATTAGACAGCGCATCTATTTCATCTTGATAAGAAAACGATAAGTCTTTGATTTCAATTATGTTCATACTATCAACTCCGTTTACCGCTCTAATTATAACAAATATGATTATAAAAAGCGATAAATATAATCACATTTTGTATACAAAAAGGTGATAGTAGATTACATGTATTACATGTTTATACTATCACCTAATAAATTTAACTATATACTTTAATTATTTACTCAATTTCAATCATCATTACAGTAATAGTAGCTTCGCTAGATTCATTCCCATAAATATCAGTAAATGTTATTAAAACAGTAAATGGACCTACTGCATCCATATCAACATTTGTAGTATCAATGCTTAGTCTTTCACCATAATCAACAGTTGGATCATATTCTTCATCTTGAAGACCTATATATAATTTCCAATTAGGTTCATCCGAACCAATTTCAAATATTGCTCTTTCATTATCTGGATTTACAATTATAACTGGAGCTGTTGTATCTTCTATAACTATTTGAATACTTAGTTCAGTAACATTTAATGCTTCGTCACTAACTGTATATACAACGTCATAAGTACCAACTTCAGAAATATCCTTATCCATATTTATTGTTATATCACTAGATATATCTCCATCAAAATCATCAACTGCAGTAATTCCTAAATCTAATAAATCTACATCTGTGCCATGTTCAAATGTTAATACTTCTGGTATATTTTCAAAAATTGGACCTGTTACATCTTTTTCCTTACATCCAGTAAGTGTTAATGCCATTAAAACTAATAATAAAATCACTTTATGTTTCATAATTCACACCATCCTTTTAAAATAAACTAATTATATTATAACATATATAATCATAATAAAAATATATAAATATTATAATAAAGGTAACATACAAATACAAAAAGGTAAGCTACATTAGCTTACCTTTTAATCTTGTTTATTATTCTACAAATTCAATGATAGCCATTGGAGTTGCATCTCCACGTCTTGGTCCCATTTTATAAACTCTAGTGTATCCACCAGGTCTATCAGTGAAACGAGGTGCTATATCACTAAATAATTTTTGTAGTGCATTTTGATCGTTTCCAGCATCTAAGAATCTAACAGTTCTAGCAGCTTGTCTTCTTGAAGCAAGAGTGTTTTTCTTACCTAAAGTAACCATTTTATCTGCAAGACGTTGTAATTCTTTAGCTTTTGTTTCAGTAGTAGTAATTCTTCCATGAATAATCAATGCAGTAACTAAGTCACGTAACATTGCTTTTCTTTGATCACTTCTACGGTTTAATTTACTATATCCAGCCATTAATTTTACCTCCTATTAATGTCTAGCTAATCCAAGACTAAGTTCATCAAGTTTTTGTTTAACTTCTTTAAGCGATTTCTTACCAAGATTTCTTACTTTCATCATGTCTTCTTCAGACTTTTGAGTTAATTCGTCTACAGTATTAATTCCAGCGCGTTTCAAGCAGTTATAACTTCTTACTGATAAATCTAAATCTTCAATTTGCATTTCTAAAATTTGTGAATTTTGTTCAGATTCTCTTTCAACCATATAATCTTCTTCTTGAGCTTTTTCACTTAATTCAACTACTACTTCTAGATGTTGAATCATCATTTTTGCAGCTATACCTAATGCTTCTTGAGGTGTAACAGCTCCATTAGTTAAAACTTCAATAGTTAATTTATCGTTATTAAAAGATCCTGATGATGCATTAGTTACATCATATTTTACTCTTTGAACAGGTGTATAAATACTATCAATCGGAATTACACCAACCATGTTGTTGTATTCTTTATTTTGATCTGCACTTACGTAACCAATTCCTTTTCTAGCAACCATAATCATACGGAATTTTCCTTTGTTTACTGTCGCTATATGTTGGTCTTCGTTTACAACTGTAACTTCATTATCACATAAAATGTCTTTAGCAGTTACAACGTGTGGTCCTTCAACAAAAATCTCTAGACGTTTTTCAACATTAGGATCATCATTATCAATACTTAGGACAACATCTTTTAAGTTTAATACAATTGCAGTAACATCTTCAACTACTCCAGCAACGCTTGAGAACTCATGTTCTACTCCGTCAATTTCACAGTTAATAATTGCTGCTCCTGGTAATGATGATAACAAAATTCTACGAAGTGAATTTCCGATTGTCATACCGTACCCACGTTCAAGTGGTGATAATTCAAATACTCCTGAAGTATCGCTATCATTAAGTTTCTTAATTTCAGTTCTTGGTTTTTCAAATTTCAAATCTTTCAAATGAATAACCTCCCCTTTTCTTGTTTCAATTAACCACGAGGTCGTTTTGGTGGACGACATCCGTTATGTGGAATTGGTGTTACATCTCTAATAGCTGTGATTTCTAAACCAGCAGTTTGTAGAGATCTTATTGCAGCTTCACGTCCAGGACCAGGTCCTTTTACTGAAACTTCAACTCTTTGTACACCGTGTTCCATTGCTGCTTTAGCGCAAGCTTCACTTGCCATTTGTGCTGCGAATGGTGTTGATTTACGGCTCCCTTTAAATCCTAAAGCTCCTGCGCTGCTCCATGCAATCGCATTACCGCTAGGATCAGTAACTGTAATTATTGTGTTATTAAATGTCGAATGGATATGTGCTACTCCTGAAGGAATATTTTTCTTCACACGACGTTTACTTCTTACTTTACGTGCCATTATTTATCCTCCTATTTCTTTTTGTTAGCTATAGTTCTACGAGGTCCTTTACGCGTTCTTGCGTTGTTTCTCGTATTTTGTCCACGCACCGGTAAATGTTTACGGTGACGCATTCCTCTATAACTACCAATTTCTTGTAATCTTTTGATGTTTAAGGCAACTTCTCTTCTTAAATCACCTTCTGTTTTATGATTCGCAACTTCAACTCTGATGCGACCTAACTCATCTTCTGTTAAATCTTTAACACGTGTTTCTTCAGAAACACCTGCAGCTGCTAAAATTTCTTGAGATTTAGTTTTTCCTATTCCGAATACGTAAGTTAATGAAATAACTACGCGTTTATCTCTAGGAATATCTATACCTGATATACGTGCCATAAATGCACCTCCTATTAACCTTGTCTTTGTTTATGCTTTGGATTTTCGCAAATAACCATTACTTTTCCGTTACGTTTGATTATTTTGCATTTATCACAAATCTTTTTTACTGATGGTCTTACTTTCATTATTGTTTCCTCCTTTGGAGATTTAAATTCTTTCTGTAATTATCTGTGTCTATAAGTTATTCGCCCACGTGTTAAGTCGTAAGGTGATAATTCTACCGTTACTCTATCACCTGGTAAAATGCGAATGTAGTACATGCGGATTTTACCAGAAACGTGTGCTAAAACACGATGTCCATTTTCTAGTTCAACTAGGAACTGTGTATTAGGTAATGATTCAATTACTTTACCTTCTAATTCTAATTTTTCTTCTTTCGGCATTAAGATTCCTCCTTTAATGTTGTGAAGATGACACAGTCATCCTCTGTAATTAAGATCGAGTGTTCAAAATGAGCACTTAAGCTCTTGTCCACTGTAACCGCTGTCCAATTATCTGATAATACTTTTACTTCTTTTCTACCCATATTAACCATTGGCTCAATCGCCACTGTCATACCAGCTTTCAGTAAAATACCTTTATGAGGTAACCCGTAATTAGGAATTTGTGGGTCTTCGTGTAAGTTCTTTCCAAGTCCATGTCCTACAAATTCTCTAACTATACTATATCCATGCGCTTCCGCATAAACTTGAATAGCATGAGAGATATCTGATAATCTGTTGCCTGCCTTAGCTTGTTTTAAACCTTCGAAAAGTGATTGTTTTGTTACATCTAATAAATCTTGTGCTTCTTTACTTATTGTACCTACTGGATAACTCCAAGCAGAATCACCATGATATCCTTTATAAATAGCTCCAATATCGATACCGATAATGTCACCTTCTTTAAGAATCACTTTTTTACTTGGAATCCCGTGGACAACTTGTTCATTAACAGATGTACAAGCACTTCCTGGGAATCCACCATAACCTAGAAATGAAGGTATAGCGTTATTTTGTCTTATTACTTTTTCTACAATTGTATCAAGTTCTAGTGTTGAAACACCAGGTTTAACATATTTACTAACTTCTTGATGAGCAAGTGCGACAATACGTCCCGCTTTTTTCATCAATTCAATTTCTCTTTTAGATTTAATTGTTACCATTATAAATCACGGATTACTAATTCAATATCATTGTATACATTATCAAACGGTTGCATACCATTGATATGATATAGAATTCCTTTCTTATCATAGTAGTCTAAAAGTGGTCTTGTCTTAGTTTCATAAATTTCTAAACGACGTTTAACCGACTCTAATGTATCATCAGGTCTTTGATATAACTCTCCACCACATTTATCACAAACTCCACATTCTTTAGGAATTTTAAATTTTAGATGATAAGTTGTATCACAACTTCTACAAACTCGACGTTGTTCCATACGTTCAAACAGAACATCGTTACTAGATAAAATATTGAATACGGCATCTAATTTAGTGCCCATTTTTGTTAACATTCCATCCAGTGCAGCAGCTTGCGCAACTGTTCTTGGGAAACCATCAAGTAAGAAACTATTTTCAGCGTCATTTTTTGAGAGTCTTAATCTTACTATCTCGTTAGTAATATCATCACTAACTAGTTCACCCTTTTTAATATATTTCATTGCCTCTATACCGATAGGATCACCATTCTTATAAGCATCTCTGAACATTTGTCCTGTTGAAATACTAGGTAAGTCATAATGATCAACTACTTTGGCAGATTGGCTACCTTTTCCAGCGCCTGGAGGACCCATCATTAAGATTTTCAATGGGGTCTCCTTATTTAATAAATCCGCTGTATTTTTGTTCTTGTGCTTGTGTTTTAATTTGTTTAGTAGTCTCTATTGCAACACCAACAACAATTAATAAACTTGTTCCACCAACTTGAACGTAAGCAGGTAGTCCAAAGATCATTGTAGCAAAAATTGGTAATGATGCTATAAATACTAAGTAAGTAGCACCGATCATAGTTATTTTAACTAATAATCTTGATATGTAATTTTCTGTGTCTATTCCTGGTCTAACACCTGGAATATACGCATTTTGGTTTTGTAAGTTTTTCGCAATTTTTTCAGGATTGATTTGTACGAATGCGTAGAAAAACGCAAATATAAAGATTAATCCTACATAAACTACGTAACCAAGAGGTCTTGTATAAGTAAACATTTCAGTAAGCCATAAGTTTAATGTACTGTTTATATCCGGTAAAAATCTCATGACTGTTGTTGGTATACTTAATAAAGTTACTGCGAAGATAACTGGAATTACACCTGCTGAGTTAATTTTCAACGGAATGTTAGATTCGTTTCTACCTTGGAACGCAGCTCCTGATGGTCTATTTGAGTATTGAATTGGAATTTTACGGTTACTTGATTGCATAACTGTAACGAAGAAGATTACAAAGATGTAAATCAACATTACTAATGCGAAAGTTCCATAAGAAGACCAGTTTGCAGCATCAGCTGAAATATACTCTTCAACTAAACTTGCTACCATACCTGGCATACCTGATACGATACCTGCAACGATAATCATTGAAGTACCATTACCAATACCACGTAATGTAATTTGATCAGAAAGATATAATAAGAATGCAGAACCAGCTGTCATAACTATTGCTAAATAAGTAAACGTTACAAATGTTGGATTTTCTACACCAATATCTAACATAGCTTCTAATCCTATTGTCATTGCTAAAGCTTGAACTAAAGCAAGTCCGATAGCTAAGTATCTAGTTAATTGATTAATTTTTTGTTTCCCTACGTCTCCTTCTTCAGACCATTCTTTTAACAAAGGGATAATATCCATTTGTAATAATTGAACAACGATTGAAGCAGTAATGTAAGGACCGATTCCTAGTGCTATAATTGAATAATTTTTAAGTGCATTACCAGTGAATGCATTGGCAATACCGATAATTCCACCGTCAGCATCTTCAAAAAATTGACTAATTGCATCTGGGTTAATAAGAGGA
>JAUVDP010000020.1 GCA_030595255.1 Mycoplasmatota bacterium
AGAGGGGGATTACTCACAAGCTGCATTCTTCTTAGTCGGAGGAGTACTAAACGGACATGTTAAGATTTGTGATCTTGAACACGAATCTTTCCAAGGAGATAAAGCAATAATAGATGTAATAAAAGCAATGAAAGGTAAAGTCATACATATGGAAAACGGCTTTGTTACTGAGTCTTCATCTACTGTAGGAACATCAATAGACTTAACTGATTTTCCTGATTTAGGACCAATAATAGCTTTGCTTGGCTCATTAAGTGAAGGGAAAACAAGAATAATAAATGCTAGTAGACTTAGAATTAAGGAATCTGATAGAATAGAATCTACTGTTAAAACGTTAAAAGCACTTGGTGCGAATATAAATTCTACTAAAAACGAGATAATAATACGTGGTAAAACGGCTTTAAAAGGTGGAGTAACTGTTGATTCTTATAATGATCATAGAATAGCAATGATGATAAGTATCGCAGCTTCTCTATCAAAGGAAAAAGTTATTTTAACAAACGCAAACGCTGTAAGTAAGTCATATCCCAACTTTTTTGAAGATTACGCAAGCATCGGAGGACAACTAAATACTATAAAGGAATGATAATATGAAGACAATTAATATTAATATACCTAATAAAGAATATAAAGTTCATATAAACAATGGACTTCTTTCTGATATAGATAAGTATATTGACGTATTTCGTGAAATAGTTATTGTCACAGACGATTTTATTCCGAAACAGTATCTCAAAGTGCTAAAAAGTAAAATCGCTAATCCGTTGATTTTTGAGGTTCCTATGGGGGAATCCTCTAAATCGATAGATATAGCTTATCAAATTATAAATGAAATGATTGAATCAAAAATATCAAGAGGTGCATTAATAATTGCACTTGGTGGTGGAGTTATTGGTGATTTAACAGGATTTATAGCAAGTATTTATATGAGAGGAATTGATTTTATTCAAATACCAACTACCTTATTATCACAAATAGATAGTAGTGTTGGTGGTAAAGTAGGTATTAATTCTGATAATATGAAAAACGCTATAGGAGCTTTCTATCAACCTAAAGTAGTTCTTATTGATCCTGAAACATTAAACACTTTATCTGAGAAGGAATTTAATAATGGTATGGCAGAGATGATTAAATATGGATTAATCGCTGATAAATCGCTATTTTACGACGTTTTAGAAAAAGATATACATGAAAATATTGAATATTATATAAGTAAATGCGTTGAAATTAAAAGAGATATAGTAATTAAAGATGAGTTAGATATAGGAATTAGACAAATACTAAACTTCGGACATACAATAGGACATGCATTAGAACAAGATTCAAACTATGAATTATTACATGGTGAAGCTGTTTCTATTGGAATGTACCTAATGTCAGATGGATTTTCTTATCAAAAAGACTTAGTTCAAATGTTAAACAAATATAGTCTTCCACACAATCATGACTATGATAAAGAAACTATATTTAACTACATCAAAACAGATAAAAAGGTTATAAATAGCAAACTAAATATTATCATAGTAAAAGAGATAGGAAATGGCTTTATTAAGACAATTAATATTAATGAAATAAAAGGATATATGAGGTGATTAGATGAGTACATTTGGTAAAGCAATTGAGGTTAATCTCTTTGGAGAATCACATGGAGATTCTATTGGTATAGTAATAAACAACTTACCAGCTGGTATTAAGCTAGATCTTAACAATATAGATAACGAATTATATAAAAGAAGACCTAAATCAGATTTATCTACACCAAGACAAGAAAAAGACGAGTACAAAATTATTAGTGGATACTATAATAACTACACCACAGGTACGCCGTTAACCATTGTTATTCCTAATATGGATAAACGTTCTAAAGATTATAACCCAGAAATACTAAGACCATCCCATGCTGACTATACTTCACACATAAAACATAGAGGATTTGAGGATTTTAGAGGCTCAGGACACTTTAGTGGACGCATTACAGCCCCACTAGTTATCCTTGGTGCAATATCAAGTCAGATATTAAAACAAAAGGGAATTATTGTAGGTTCTCATATAGCTAGTATCAAAGATATAAAAGATAAAGAATTTAGTAATTTAGATGAATTTAAATCTAGGATAAAAACCCTCAATTCTAGCGATTTTCCTGTGATTAATAACGCTATAATTGATGATTATAAAAAACTAATAATCGACGCTAAAGATAGTCATAATAGTGTAGGTGGTGTAATTGAAACAATGATCCTAGGATTAAATGCTGGTTATGGAAATCCGTTCTTTGATTCAATAGAGAGTACATTAGCTCATTTGCTATTTAGTGTTCCCGCAGTTAAAGGTGTTGAATTTGGTAAAGGATTTGGCATAACTAAGCTATTTGGTTCAGAAGCAAACGATAAGTTTTATGTTGAAAAAGGTATAGTTAAAACAAAAACTAATAATTCTGGTGGAATTCAAGGCGGTATCTCAAACGGTATGCCAATAACCTTTAAGACTGCTATTAAGCCAACAGCTTCAATTGGATTACCACAAGAAACAGTAAATATTAAAACAATGAGAAATACAATTCTATCTCTAGTTGGAAGACACGATCCAGCTATAGTACACCGCGTTGTTCACGTAATAAACGCAGTTACGGCATACGCAACACTAGAAATAATATGTAGAAACGAGGGTCTTTCATGGATAAAATAATTAAATTAAGAGGCAGAATAGATGAAATAGATAATGAAATAATGAAATTATTAAGTGAAAGATATGAGATTTCAGACCGAATTGGTGATATTAAATCTACCTCAAAAGTACAAATATTAGACCAAAAGAGGGAAGAGTATGTATTGAATAAAACCAAGAAACATAGCCATTCCCCACAACTTGAACTAGTTTATAGAACAATTATGGGAGAAAGTAAAAATATTCAAAGAAGGTAGTGTTTATTATGTTTGGATTAATCGGAAAGAAATTATCGCATAGTTTCTCTAAAGAAATACACGAGATACTACATAGTGAGTCATACAATCTAATTGAATTACCTCAATTAGATTCTTTTTTCCAATCTAAACAGTTTAAAGGAGTAAATGTTACTATTCCATACAAAGAAGAAGTAATCAAGTATATAGACGTTATAGGTGATACAGTTAAGAAAACTAACTCAGTAAATACAATTATCAATAAAGGCGGATTCCTTTATGGGTACAACACAGATTATGAAGGGTTAAAGTATTTACTAAAATATAACAATATAGATATAAAGAATAAAACTGTATTAGTATTAGGAAACGGCGCAACTAGTAGGACTGTTGAAGTTTTATGTAATGATTTAGGAACTAAAAAAATTATAAAAGCAGCTAGATCTCCAAAAGGTAATGAAGTACTTCTTAGTAGTATTGATACTTTTAAAGGTGCTCACATACTGATAAACGCTACACCTAGCGGTATGTATCCTAATAACTATGATGAATTATTGATTAATTTGGAAGTACTAAATGAATTAGAAGCAGTAGTAGATTTAGTGTATAATCCTTTAGAAACTAGATTAATAACTAAAGCTAAATCATTAAATATAATTGCTGTAAACGGCTTAATGATGCTAGTAAGACAAGCTGTAAAATCTTGTGAATTATTTCACAATCAAAAATATAATGATTCTAAAACTATTGAAATCTATAGAAAGATACTTCTCAATATGATTAATGTTATTCTAATAGGAATGCCTATGAGTGGTAAATCTTACTACGCTAAGGCGTTATCCGGTATTTATAACAAACAATTAGTTGATATAGATAAACAAATTGTTAGTGATAAAGGTATGTATATTCCTGAAATCTTTAAAGATAGTGGAGAAGAAGACTTCAGAAAGATAGAAACTAATACTTTGATGATAGTATCAAAAACCCTAAATCAAGCCATTTCCACTGGTGGTGGGACAGTTCTTAATGCGAATAATATAGACTATTTAAAACAAAATGGTATAATAATATTTCTAGATGTTCCTTTAGAGGAATTAAAAAAAATGAATCCAAGGAATCGTCCTCTATTAAAGGATATGAATAGTTTAACCAAGTTATACAATGATAGACATCATTTATATCTAAAATACGCTGATATAATCATAAACAAGACGGATATGGATGAAAATCATATATTAAACATGATCGAGGTGAAGATAAATGAATATATTAATACTAAATGGTCCTAATATAAATATGATTGGCCTTAGAGAACCTGAAATATACGGTACTAAGACTTATACTGACTTAGAAGACTACTTAAATGGATTAAAATCAAAATATTCTATTGAATTAGATATTAAACAATCTAATTTAGAAGGAATTCTTATTGATTTATTGCACTATAGTAATGATCGTTTTGATGGGGTTATCCTTAATGCCGGAGCCTTTACCCATTATTCATATGCATTATACGATGCTATAAAATCAATTCAAATACCTGTAGTTGAAGTTCATTTATCAGATATAACAAAAAGAGAAGAATTTAGAAAGATATCAGTTATCAAAAATGCCTGTACAACTAGTGTTATGGGACTTGGGTTCCAAAGCTATGAAGAAGGTATCAAATACTTATTAAAAGAAGGTGCAAATAATGATAGTTAAAATTAAGAAAAACGCTGAAAGAGCTAATGTAGAAGAGCTTTTACATCATTTAGAGAGTAAAGGATTTGATATCCACTCTAGTTTTGGTACAACAGTTGAGATTTATGGAGTTGTTGGAGATACAGCTGCATTTGATATTAGAAGCTTATATGCTTATTCATGTGTAGAGAGTGTTATTCGCATCCAGGAGCCATTTAAAAAGGTAAACCGTAAGATTAAGAGTGAAGATACGATAATCGATGTGAAAGGCGTTAAGATAGGTGGTAACAATATAGTTGTTATGGCTGGTCCTTGTAGTGTTGAATCATATGAACAAGTAGATATAATAGCTAAAACTGTTAAAGAATCAGGTGCTACAATATTAAGAGGTGGAGCATTTAAGCCCCGTACATCGCCATATGCCTTCCAAGGTATGGGCGTTGAGGGACTACAAATATTGAGAAGTGTTGGAGATAAATATGGATTACCTATTATTTCTGAATTAATGGATACTGAACATATAGATGATTTTGTTAAGTATGTTGATATTATCCAAATAGGTGCAAGAAATATGCAGAATTTCGCCTTGTTAAAGCAATTAGGTAAAATTAAAACTCCTATTTTATTAAAAAGAGGATTTGCAAATACTATCGAAGAATGGCTAATGAGCGCTGAGTATATAATGTCTGGTGGTAATGATAATGTTATATTATGTGAAAGAGGAATACGTACTTTCGAACCTTATACACGTAATACATTAGATATTTCTACAGTTCCAGTAATCAAGAAACTAAGCCATTTACCAATCATTATTGATCCTTCTCATGCTGCTGGAAAATGGGATCTTGTTGAAAGTTTATCTTTAGCAAGTGTTGCTGCTGGCGCTGACGGATTAATCATAGAAGTACATCATACTCCTGAAACTGCAATGAGTGATGGTGCACAATCTCTTAAACCTAAAAAGTTTAAAGACTTAATGGTAAAAGCTCGTTCTATAGCCATCGCAGTTGATAAGACAATATAAAAAAAAGATTATCCATCGGATAATCTTTTTTAATTAAACATATCTTTTAATACAACTGTTTGTGTTCTATCTGGCCCTACTGAGAATATAGCTAATTCTATATTAGATAATTCACTAACCTTATTCAAATAGTTTTGTGTATTAAGGGGTAAATCGCTAAATGAAGTCATTTGTGTTATATCTTCAGTCCATCCTTCTAGTTCAATATATATTGGTTCACATCTTTCAAAATCTTTAATGCTAGCTGGAATATAATCAATAATCTCTCCATCTAACTTGTATGCAACACATATTTTAAGTGTTTCTATTCCAGTTAATACATCTAGCAACATAATACTAAGTCCTGTAATACCACTTATTCGTTTTGTATGGCGTAATACTACTGTATCAATCCACCCTATTCTTCTAGGTCTTCCTGTTGTAGTTCCATATTCATGTCCTACATCTCTTATTCTTTTAGCTATATCGTTCTCAAACTCAGTCACAAAGTGTCCTGAACCTACTCTTGTAGAATAAGCTTTTGTAACTCCTAAAATTTTATTAATATATTTAGGGGAAATACCTGTATTTAGCGGTACAGATGCTGCAGTTGGTGAACTTGAAGTAACAAAAGGATATGTACCATGATCTAAACATAGTAAAGCTCCTTGCGCCCCTTCAAACAGTACTTTTTTACCTTCATCAAGCATGGTATTTAGTAGTAATCCCGTATCTTCTACATACTGTTTCATTTGCTTGCTATACTCTTTATACTCATTAAACACTTCAGATGCCTTTATTAAGGGCTTATCAAATAGTTTAAATAGTTTATTATAGTAATTTAAATTATCGTTTAATTTATCTTCAAATACTTCTAAATCAATAAAATCACAAACTCTAATACCTATTCTAGCAGATTTATCATTATAAGTAGGTCCAATCCCTTTGTTAGTGGTTCCTACCTTTTTACTTCCACTCTTTAAATCTTCAAATAATCCATCTAACTGAATATGATATGGCAAAACTATATGAGCTCGATCCGAAATAGCTAGATGAAAATCTGTAATTCCTCCATTATTAAGCATCTCAAGTTCTTTCATTAATCCCTTCGGATTTATTACCATTCCATTGGCTAAGACGTTTACGGTGTCTTTTCTAAAGATTCCAGAAGGTATTAAATGTAATGCATATTTTTTATTATCAAATACAATTGTGTGTCCTGCGTTGTTACCACCTTGAAACCTTACTACTGCGTCAGCTTCTTTGGCTAGGAAATCTGTAATCTTTCCTTTTCCTTCATCTCCCCATTGTGTTCCCACTACTACAACACTATTCATAATATCCTCCTATATACTAAGCTAAATGTTTTTTCACATTTCTTAGTATTTTTTTTGAATTATTCGTTATTTATAATTTTAGACTTCCAGCAATTCTGTCAAACAATTGATTTTGACTAACCTTAGCGTTTTTAAATATCTTATTTATAAAATATATATTTACTGAAACCTAAAATAAGCTTTATTGTATTAATATTCAGTTATCTAAATTGATTATCTTTAATATGACGCTATATATTGCTAACTATGTGTCTAGCTATCCAAATACCATTTGCACCAGCTTGGGCTAAACCACGCGTTATTCCTGCTCCATCTCCACCTAAATATAGTCCTTTAATAGGAGATTCAAAATTATTATCTACTTTTGGTCTTGCACTATAGAATTTGGCTTCTACTCCATAAAACAAAGTATGTTCGCTTGCTATTCCTGGAGTTACCTTGTTTAAAGCTTCTATCATTTCTATAATTGATTTCATTGTATTATAAGGTAATACTAATCCTAAATCACCAGGTACTGCCTCTTTTAGTGTCGGATTAACAAAACTCTCTTTTAAGCGCTTTACCGTAGTTCTTCTACCTTTTATAATATCTCCATACGTTTGAATTATTATTGATCCATTACTTAACATGTTTGCTAATCTACTAACTTCATTTGCAAATTCATTTGGTTGGTTAAAAGGTTCACTAAATGCGTGAGATACCAATAAAGCAAAGTTAGTGTTTCTACTTCCTAATTTAGGATCATAATAAGAATGTCCGTTAGCTACCATAGTTCCACTATGATTTTCAATAACTACATGTCCACTAGGATTAGAACAAAACGTCCTAACTGTAGTCCCTACACTAGTTCTATATATAAATTTACCTTCATATAGGTGTTCATTTATTTCTTCCATAATTTCATCGTTAGTTTCAACTCTAACACCAATGTCTACTTGGTTAGCTACACTTGGAATCTTATATTTTTTACACATTTGAGTTAACCAACTAGAACCATCACGTCCAGGAGCTACTACTACTTTGTCTGAAAAGACATTATCTCCATTTAATTTAACTCCTTTAACAAAGCCGTTTTCCACAATTAAATCAGTTACTTCAGATTTATATCTCATATCAATATTCTTTTCTAAAGTCTTATATATACGTTTTAGTATCTCTAAGTTTTCTTCAGTACCTAAATGTCTTACTTTAGCCCTTAATAATTTAAGACCTACAGCAAGTCCTCTTTTTTCTATTTCCTTTACTTTGGTCGTTGAAGGGTCTGTGATAACTTTTGTAGCACCGTGTTTTAAATTAATGTTATCAACGTAATTTATTAATTCCTCAACAATATCTTTATCTAAGTATTCAGTCATCCATCCACCAAATTCACTTGTTATATTGAATTTACCATCAGAATAAGCTCCTGCGCCACCAAATCCGCTAGTTATAGAACAGGCTGGAAAGCACCCGCTGTAACCTTCTCTGTTTGGTGGACATTTAGTTAATCTCTTTTCGAGTATGGGACAATGTCTTGAAAATATATCAACACCTTTATCCACTAATAAAACTTTGATACCAGGTTTTTTCTCCATAATTTCATAACATGTGAAAATACCCGTTGGTCCCGCTCCAACAACAACTACATCATAGTTATAATCCATTAACACTACCTCCTTAAAATAAAAAAATGCACCCAATTTGGGTACACTAATAACGAACTCCACAAATTGTATTTTGGTACGTCGTTTTTGTCTTTTTCCAACTGTATAGTAACAAACTTTATACAAGATGTCAATGAAAACAACAGATAAATAAAATAATTATATATAATATAAAAAGGGCTATTTAAGGCCCTTTTCCATTATTACATACTTTCTAGTAGTTCTACAATATAATACAAGTAATGTTTATCTAATTTAATAGTGTCTATGATAATGTTCAGCTTTTCTAGACGGTAAGTAAACCTTATAAATTTGCTTATATCATTGGCTTTCATAAATAAATATTCACCATTAATATTGTTAGAATGTTCTTTTGAAAGGATAAATGATACATTATTCTTTGTTTCTCTAATTTTTTCTATACCTTTTTCAGCTGCTAAGTATTCAAATAGTTTTTCATACATGTAAAGTATTACCTCTTTTGAAGGAATACCAAAACGATCTTTTAGTTCTTCAATTAAATAATTTATATCCTCACGTGACTGGATATTGGCTATTTTACGATGTATTTCTATTTTAATGAAGTCATTAGTTACATAGTTATCATCAATATATTTATTAACTTGAACCTTGATTGTAGGTTTTGTAGTAACTATTTCATCAGGATCAACCTTTTCTCCTCTTTGTATAGCTATTTCATCTTTTAACATTTCTAAGTAAAGATCTATTCCTATACTATCCATAAAGCCTGATTGTTCACTACCTAATATATCTCCAGCTCCTCTTATTGATAAGTCTCTTATCGCTATTTTAAAGCCGCTTCCTAGTTCTGTGAACTCTTTTATTACTTTTAATCTTTTTACAGCTTCCTCGTTTAATTGTTTATTCTTTGCATACATTAAGTAAGAATAAGCTATTCTATCACTTCTACCTACTCTTCCTCTTATTTGATAAAGTTGTGAAAGCCCTAAACGGTCTGAATCATGGATAAGTAATGTATTAGCATTAGGTATATCAATCCCGGTTTCAATAATAGTTGTTGAAACCAATACATCAAATTCTTTATCTAAGAAACTCTCTATTACATTTTCTAGTTTAATCCTACTCATTTTCCCATGAGCAAAACAAACTTTTGCTTCTGGGACTAATCTCTGGATCTTGTTAGCAATAATATTAATATCTTCTACTTTGTTATATAGATAGAATATTTGTCCATTTCTAGCCAATTCCCTGTATATTGCATCTCTAGTTATTGTATCGTTTCTTTCTAAAACATATGTCTGAATAGGATACCTATTCGCTGGAGGAGTCTCTAATAAACTCATGCTTTTAACTCCCATTATAGCCATTTGTAAGGTTCTGGGAATCGGAGTTGCACTAAGTGATAATACATCTACATTTATCTTTATTTCTTTTATCTTCTCTTTATGTTCTACTCCAAACCTTTGTTCCTCATCAATTATCAAGAGTCCTAAATCACTGAAAAGGACGTCTTTAGACAATATTCTATGTGTTCCAATAACAATATCTACATTACCTAGTTTTATCTGTTCTAGTATTTTTCTTTGTTTTGCTTTAGTAATAAATCTATTAAGTAATTCTACTCTTATTCCATGTTTATCTAATCTATCTTTAAATGTATAGTAATGTTGACGGGTAAGCACTGTAGTTGGCGCTAGGTAAGCAACTTGTTTATTATCTAAAACAGCTTTAAACGCTGCTCTTAACGCAACTTCTGTTTTACCATACCCTACGTCACCACATAGTAATCTATCCATAGGCATGGTAGATTCCATATCTTTTTTAATATCTTCTATTGCACTTAACTGATCTTTTGTCTCTTGGTAAGGGAAATCTGCTTCAAACTCTATTTGTAAATCTGTATCTTCACTAAATGCAAATCCTTTAGCTTCTTCTCTAGCTGCATACAATTTAATAAGTTTATCAGCAATATCCTTTATTCTTTTTCTTACTTTTTGTTTAGTTTTAGCCCATTCAGCTCCACCTAGTTTATTTAGCCTAGGTTTCATTCCTTCACTACCTATATACTTTTGTATTAGTTTAATGTTTTCAATCGGTATATAGAGAGAATCATCGCCTTTATAAGCAATATGAATGTAATCGTTAGTGTTTTTACCAAGAGTCATGTTAACAACTCCTAAAAATCTACCAATACCGTGATCATAATGAACAATATGATCACCTTTTTTTAATTCTTCTACGTTTGTAAGTTTTTTGGCATCTTTAATAGAAGACTTATATCTAGCCTTTTTCAGTTCTTTTCTTTTAAATAAGTTCTCTTCAGTTAAAAGAATTGTATTAATATCAAATAGTTCAAAACTTATGGCGTTTTCTTCTACAATAAAGTTAACTCTTTTTTCTTGAATTTTATCGTTTATTCCAATAATTGAGTAATTCACTTTATTATCAATAAGATCTACAAACTGTTTTAAAGCTTTAATTGTTCTAAAAGCAATTATTAAAGTTGTGTACTTATCATATTTCTTAAAATCAGCAATAGCCATATGTAAATTATTGTTATAAAGGACTGTTTCTTTAGCTCTTACGTTAAATATTTTGCTTTTATTCTTTATTTTATTATCACCAAACACATCTAAATATAGCGATTTACCACTATATATATAGTTCATATCCTTAATTAAATCAAATCCTACTTTAGGATAGTCTCCTGTATTATCATACCAATCAGTTATATCTCTAATAATGTCATTATAGTTTTCTTTTATTTTCTTGTTATCCCAATAAACAACAGATTTATTACCTAAGTAATCTACTATTGTCTCTGGCTTATCTACTAGTATAGATATATATCTTGATAGTTTCTCCACTTCATTGTGGTTTTCTAAATTTTCTAAATCTCCATTTATTCTATTAAGTGTTTTTTCACTAAAAGAATTGTTTTCTACCAAATCTTCAATTTTATATTTAATCTTATCCAACTCTTTATCACTATAGAAAAACTCATATAAAGGGTAGATTACAGCTTCTTTTGTCTTTATAGTTGATCGTTGAGTGTTAATATCAAAATATCTTATTGAATCAACTTCATCATCAAAAAAGTCAATTCTTAAGGGGTTCTCAGAATTTAGTGGGAAAACATCTAGTATTCCACCTC
The DNA here is from genome assembly GCA_030595255.1 of Mycoplasmatota bacterium. Lineage (GTDB taxonomy): Bacteria > Bacillota_I > Bacilli_A > Izemoplasmatales > Izemoplasmataceae > JAFGXW01. The sequence goes on from JAUVDP010000020.1 coordinate 11,703, forward strand.
TTAAACTGAATTCACCTTGTTTTTCAACAGTTAATTCTCTTTTATATCCATAAGCAATAAGTTGTTTTGGTAAGTTTTTTAAATCTACTATATCACCTTTAAAAAGCCTTATAATAGCTTTTTCCCACTTTGAAAGTGGTAATTGATACTTAAGTAATCCAGTAGTATTTGTAACAACTATACTTTTTTTGTTTTCTATTATTTTTTTAATAGTATTTATTCTTTCATACTTAAATTCCTTACTCATTGCAAGCATTTCAGTTGTAATAAACTCATCTTGAGGATAAAAAGATACTTGATCCTCTTTTAATAGATTTGTTAAGCTATCATATACTTTTTGTGCTTTATAAAGATTTGGAGTAACTATTAATAATGATTCCTCATTTTTGTTAAACAAGTAAATCAACATTAAAAGACTAATATTATCATTTGTATTAGTAATATGTAACTCTTCGTTTACCTTGTATTTACTTAGTACTTCCTTAAAGTAAGGGGTTTTACCTATGTAATTAAGAATTTTTTTCATAATATCAACTCCACGCACTTATAGCGAATCCCCTATTTTGGTGGGGGTTCGCTTTTTTATAAAGATATATTAACATATGGTAACAATTTAATCAAACAAAAAAGCCCAATGAGGGCTTTAAGGTATTGTTTGTTACAGTCCAAATCCACCAAATAACCATAATAGTAAACCTATTAATCCTAATATACCAAATAACTTAGCATCGCTTTTGGGTTTATAGATGAAATAAAGTACTATCCCAACAATAGGGATTAAAAAACTAATAATAGCAATAATTATCTTTTTTGTTTGTTTTGACATATACTCATCTCCTTTTTTTATTTAATTTTATCATAACTAAGATACTAAGACAAATAAAAAAGCCTCGAAAGGCTTAAATATGATTTTATTAAATGTTTAATCCGCTAAATCCCCATAGTAGGATACTTAAAATACCTAAGAACCCAAATAATCTAGCATCTTTTCTCGGAGTATAGAAGAAATATAAAAATATTCCAATTAACGGGATAAACAAGCTAATAAGAGCTAATACTAACCTTTTATTTTCTTTTGACATAATCTACTCCTCTCTTTTTTTTAGTATATCATACTTTCTAATACATATATATAAAAAGCCCAAAAGGGCTTAGTTATACTAAATAAATCCTAATCCAACACTTATATATACAAAAATTCCAATAACACCGATAATTCCAAATAGTTTCGCATCTTTTTTAGGTGAATAAACTAAATAAAATCCAATTCCTACTAAAGGAATCATGAAACTAAGTGATGCATATACTACTTTGAACAGTTGTTCCATAATATCACTCCTATCTTAGATTTTATAAAATAAAAACCTTCTTAATAAACAAGAAGGTAATGTCACAATATAAGCTACTCTAATATTGCGGTCCAGCTAGCATAGGTTTTCCCTTAGCTCTGAGACTTTGCGTAAACGTATTTCTACGTTGTTGCCCCTAAATATTTATTTTATACTCTTATAATTTAACATACTTATCTTATTAATAATAGACCTTTTATGAGCCTATCAATTATTTTCAAAATAAAACCCCATATAAGGGCTTATTTATTAAATGAATCCCGTACCTATTCCTATATATACAAAAATCCCAATAATACCAATTATCCCATACATCTTAGCTTCACATTTATTTTTGTGTAGAAAATATAGTGAAATACCAACTAAAGGTACTCCGAAACTTAGTATAGTCCATATGACTCTAACTACATTTCCCATAATATCCTTATCCTCCTACATTAAATGTATTAACTTCATTATACATCAATCTATTAATCTAACTATAATTTAATTATATTTAGTCATAATGTAAGTAAATTCTTTATTATTCTTAAAATCTTCAATAATTTCAGATATTTTACTATATACAGGGTCCATAATTTCTATTTCTTTTTTACTAAAACTACTAAGAACATAGTTTTTTGTTTCTATTAATGGATTTTTATCAATTCCAACCCTTACTCTTCTAAATTCTTCAGTTTTTAAATGACTAATAATAGATTTAATTCCATTATGTCCTCCAGCACTACCTTTTTCTCTTAATCTTGTTTTACCAAGAGGAAGATCCAAATCATCATAAATTACTAGTATATCTTTAATGTCAATATCATAATAATCCATAACTGCCTTAATGCTTAACCCTGAATTGTTCATAAAAGTATGTGGTTTTAATAATACTAAATCCCCTATTTTAAGGGATTTACCATTAAATTTGCGTTCTTTTTTTAACTTAAGTTTATTAGAATTTACATAATGATCAACACTAATAAATCCGATGTTGTGTTTTGTTTTAGAATACTTTTTCCCTGGGTTTCCTAAACCTACAACTAACTTCATCTTATCGCCTCTTTGGTTTAATAACTAAGTGTCTTGCTTGTCCTTCACCTTCAGAAACTGTTTTAACATCACGCCAATCAGAAAGTTTTGTATGAATAATTCTTCTTTCATAAGCGTTCATTGGTTCTAATTTAGCTTCGATTCTTGATCTAGCTACGTCTTTTGCTGTTTTTGTAGCAAGAATTTCTAATTGTCTTTTACGGTTTTCTTTATATCCTCCGATATCAACTAATACTATTAATCTTTCATCACTGTATGAATTAACAATATTTCTAATATAGAATTGAATATTTTCTAGTGTTTTTCCATTTTTCCCTATTAACAAAGGATTTTCTGAAGAATTTACATGATAAGAAATTTCTATGTCATTTCTTCTTTTCATTTCTATTTGAACATCAATTTGCATGTTTTCAAATAGTTCTATAAGAGTTTTGTATCCTACTTCAGCTGGATCAACATTAACAGTTGCCAAAACTAAAAAGTTCATTTTAAGTTTTATCATACTTTTCTTCTCAAGTACTTCAATATCAATAAATTCCTTATTAACTCTTAATTCTTTTGATGCATAATTTAACGCATCTTCTAAATATTTTATTTCAAATTGGAGTTTTTTCATTATAACACCTCTACAACTTGTCTTTTTGTTGATTCATTTTTTTTAAATTACTTCTTCTGTTAAAATATGTTTGTAAGAATTGATAAGCGTTCCCAACTACCCAGTAAAGCGCTATACCTGCGTTTGTTACTGCTATACTCACTAACATAATAACCATGAAATAAGACATCATTTTCATTGTTTTTTCAGATTGTTGAGCTTTTTCTGATTTGAATTTTTTGTTTTGTAAATATTCAGGTTTTTTCATTGAATAACGTTGATAGAAGAACATTAATGCTCCTACTAATACTGGTAAAATATAGTAAGGATCAGCTTCTGCTAAATTTGGTATCCATAAAAACGAAAAGTCTAAATCTGAATAATCTCTAACACCATCTACTACTACACCGTCAACCATCCCATTACTAAGAGGTATTCTTCTAACCACTTGGTACATTGCGATGAATATTGGCATTTGCAAGAAAGGTAATAAACACCCAAATGGGTTTATTCCATATTTTTTATATATTGCCATTGTTTCTGCTTGCATTTTCTTTTGTGAAGTTTCGTCTGTTCTACCTTGGTATTTTTCTTTTAATTTGTCTAACTCTGGCTGAGCTTGTTGCATGTTCATTGTTAATGCATTACTTTTAGAGTAGATTGGCCATCCAGCTGTTCTTACTAAAAGAGTAACAATAATTAATCCTACAAAGTAATATCCGCCTGTTGAGTTACTAATCCAGTATGTAAAGTCAGCAATTTGTTCAACTATCCATTGAAGCCAACCCCATCCTCCATCAATACCGATAGGAGATGTGTAAACATCACTTGAACAACCACTTAACATTACTACTAAAACTAATGTCAATACTAATAATTGAATTCTTGTTGAATTTCTCATTCTTTCACCTCAAAATGTTTGATTTTTTAACTAATGAATCTATTGATTCTCTGCTTTCCTTAAAACTAAGTAAATTAGCTTTGTTTCTAACAACAATAAATAGATCATAATTATCCATAATATCCATTTTTGATATTATTTCTCTTACTTGTCTTTTAATTTTGTTTCTATAAACGGCATTACCGTACTTTTTAGAAACACTTACAGCAAAACGAAAATGAGTATTTTCATGGTTTTTATTCTTGTATATAACAAAGTGTCTATTTGCTTTACTTTGTTTCATTCTCATTATCTTTTCTATCTCACTGCTTTTCTTAACTCGGTATTCTTTTTTCATAAAATCACCTACTAAAATAAAAATCACCTAAAAAAGTATTATATTTTTTCAGGTGAGTTCAAGTTTATATATAATATTAGTTTTGCGAAAGCTTCAGTCTATTCGTCTGAAACAGTTAATTTCTTGCGCCCTTTTAAGCGTCTTCTTGCAAGTACTCTTCTTCCAGTGGCAGAAGCCATTCTAGACATGAATCCGTGAGTCTTTGCTCTCTTACGTTTATTTGGTTGATATGTTCTTTTTGGCATATTCAACACCTCCTACATCTAATGTAAAAAACCATGCTATACAATTATATATGCGAAAAACTGAAGTGTCAATAGTAATGTTTAAAAAATATATTTATAGTAAAAAAATAAAAAGTTTTCCACACTGTTTTTTTAATTGATTTTATAGTCTGGAGTGCATAATTTGTGCATATGGGCATAATGTGGATTGAGTTAATGTGGAAATGTTGATATCATATTTTAACGCCTTAGTTAAGCAGTTAATATCGTTGTGGATAAAGTGTAAAACCGTTTACACAAAAATAATTATCCACATTTTTAGTGGAAATCTTTTTATTTTATACACATTCGTTCTATGGTATATTTTTTACGGATAGTGAGAGGTGAAATACATGGAAAATTACAACAAAATATGGGATGAAATTAAAAATGAGTTGGAAAACGACTTAGATGAAGTAGTGTTTGCTGATATATTTGATCCAGTAAATACTGTTTTTAAGGTTGTTAATAATTATATATATATAGTTGCTCCAAATGATTTTGTAAAAAAGAGAATAGAGATGCTTTACTTGCAAAAATTGGATAGATATTTAGAATTTAAGTTTGAAGATGTACATAAATTTAGAATTATGACTGAAGAACAAGCTAATAGAGAGTTATCTGATTCAAAGGAGTTTTCAATTACTAATTCAGAACCTGACTTAAAAAGTAAATACCTTCAAGGAAACTTAAATGCTAGTTATAATTTTGATAGTTTTGTTGTTGGTAATTCTAATAGACTGGCTTACACAAGCGCAATTAAGGTTGCAGACCAACCTGGTGTTGTAGCAAATCCTCTATACATTTTTGGTGATGTAGGACTTGGTAAAACACATTTAATGCAATGTGTTGGTAATTATATATTAGAGGGCGACATGAATAAAAAAGTATTATATGTTAAAACAGATCAATTTGTTGAAGAATATGTTAGGTCTGCTAGTAAAAAGAAATTTGATGAATTTAGCTTAAAATACCGTGATGTAGACGTTTTATTAATTGATGATATTCAATTTTTAGCAAAAAAAGAGAAATCTCAAATTGAATTTTTTAAATTGTTTGAAACATTACATGGTACTCAAAAACAAATTGTAATTACATCAGATAGATCAGCAAGTGAATTAAAAGACATTATGTCTCGTTTAACATCTCGTTTTGAATGGGGTGTAACAGTTGATATAAATCGTCCAGATTTAGATCATAGAATCAAAATATTAAAGAAAAAATTAATGGCGGAAACATCGGATTCTTCAATGATTCCAAATGAAGTTATTGAATACATTGCAAGTGTTTTTGATAACAACGTAAGAGAGTTGGAAGGAGCATTAAAAAGAGTGTTGTTTTATTGTACTGCATTTAACTTAGATTTTAATGTTAAAAATGCAGAGTTAGCACTGGAAAGTCTCGTTAAACCGCGCTCTAACGATAAATTCTTAAATGAAAATAAAATTAAAAATGTATTAAGTTTAGTTAGTGATTATTATAGAATATCTACTATAGATTTAATATCAAAAAAACGTACTACAAAATATGTTTTTCCAAGACAAGTAGCAATGTATTTAATAAAAACTATTTATGATTTACCTTATAAAAAAATAGGTACTTATTTTAATAACCGTGATCATTCAACAGTAATGCATTCAGTAGAAAAAATTACTAACGAAATTGAAATGGATAGAAATGTTAAAAACGATGTGGAAAAATTAAAGGTAAAATGTGGAGAAAACTAAAAATAAATATGCTTTAAACCTAATTATATGGTATAATATGTGGTAGTTTTAAAAAGTTTCCACATTTCCACACGACACTAATAATAATAATAAATAAAAAGATAAATTATATAGGGGTGATTTTATGAATTTTCAAATCAATAAAGATATTTTGCTTAATAGTTTGATTACAGCTCAAAAAGCATTATCAAACAAAACACCTAATCCTGCTTTACAAGGAATAAAACTAGAAGTACTAAGCGATCATTTAATTATTACAACTAGTAATTCTGATATTGCTATTAAATTAGTAGTTAAGGATAATAATTTAAATATTAAAGAACAAGGTTCAGTTTTAATTCCAGGGAAATATTTTATTGAAATTATAAGAAAACTTGATGGTCTCAAAGTTTCTTTATCTTTAGTTGCGGATAATATGTTGAGAATTGAGGCGGATAGATCTGATATTACATTAAATATGATGGATTTAGATGATTATCCTGAATTAGAGTTTAGTGAAAAAGTAAAATCAATTAAAATTAATGTTAGAACTTTAAAAACTATTATTAGACAAACAGCTTTTGCTACTTCTTCAATAGAAAACAGACCAATATTAACAGGAGTAAATTTTAAAATTGATGGAAATAAATTAACTGCTATCGCAACAGATAGTTACAGATTAAGTCAAAAAATTATTGAGTTAAACGAAGTATACGAGCCATTAAATATAATAATACCGGGTAAAAGTTTAGATGAATTATTAAAAATATTAGATAATAATAATGATGTTATAGAATTACATTTCGATCATTCTAAAATTTTATTTAAATATGGAAATATATTATTCCAATCAAGATTATTAGAAGGAAATTATCCAGAAACTTCAAAATTAGTTCCTACAGAATTTCCAATTGTTATTAAATTTAACAAAGAAAATTTATCAACAGCTATTGAAAGAGCAAGTTTATTATCTAGTAGAGATGGAAATAACTCGATTGTTAAATTAAATTTAAAATCAGACAATATTGTTGAAATTACTTCAAATAGCCCTGAAATAGGTAAAGTATTAGAAGAAGTGTATCCAGTTGACGAAATTGTTGGTACTACAATTAAAATAGCTTTTAGTTCAAAATACATCTTAGAAGCGCTAAAAATATTCAATTCAAGTGAAGTATCAATTAACTTTACTGGTGAAATAAGACCATTTATTATTAAAGGTGCTTATGACGAAGATATGATTCAATTAATCTTACCAGTTAGAACCGAATAAAAACAAAGTCCTTAGGGGCTTTTTTTTTACATTTTTACCCTGTTTTTCCTTGTATATTTTACCTATTTATTATATACTATTTATAAATAATAATATATATGAAAGAAAAGTGATATTTATGGAGAAGATAAAAATCAATAGTGAATACATTACTTTAGGACAATTTTTAAAGTATGCAAATATAGTGTCTTCAGGTGGTATGGTGAAGGCTGTTTTACAAGACACAAAAATTCATGTAAATGATATTTTAGAAGCAAGAAGAGGAAAAAAACTATATCCAGGAGACAAAATTGTTGTAAAAGGTATTGGAGATTATAGGATTGGTAGTTAAATGAATGTAAAAAGCCTTAATTTAAGAAGTTTTAGGAATTATGAAACATTCTCTTCTACTTTCAGTGATTCAACAAATATATTTATTGGAAAAAATGCACAAGGTAAAACAAGTATATTAGAATCACTCTATGTTTTGGGTTTAACTAAATCACACAAGATAAACAAAGAGAGAGATTTGATTAGAATTGGCGCTGAGTACGCAAAAATCAATGCTCTAATCAATTTAAATAGTAAAGATATAGAATTAGATATAGTAGTATCAAAAGCCGGTAAAAAGGCAAAATACAACCATATAGAATTAGAGAGATTAAGTGATTATATAGGAATTTTAAATGTAGTCATGTTTGCACCTGAAGATTTGGATCTAATCAAAGGAAATCCCCAAATTAGGCGAAAATTTCTAGATTTAGAGTTGGGGCAAATATCAAAAGAATACTTATATAATTTACAAAATTATCGCAAAGTATTAAAACAAAGAAATGATTTACTTAAAGCGATACAATCTAAAAAAGATAAAGACTTAATGTTATTAGATATAATTACAGATCAATTAGTTGGATTTATGGAGAAAATAGTGAAACAAAGACAAGAGTTTATTGATATTGTTAAAAACCACGCTAATAGAATATATAAAAAAATATCAAATTCAGAAGATAATTTTGATGTTAAGTACTTACCTAGTATAAAAAATAAATTTAAAAAAGAATTATCTAGTAAGTATCAATACGATATTATTACAGGAACAACGAATTTAGGAGTGCACAGAGATGATATTGAGTTTTTTATTAATAATATTCCAATAAAAACACATGGATCTCAAGGAGAAATGAGAACAGCTGTATTATCAATTAAATTAGCTTTGATTGATTTTATACATCAATTTAGGGACGATTACCCTATATTACTGTTGGATGATGTACTAAGTGAGCTTGATAAAGATAGGCAAAACAACTTACTTGACTATATTAAAGATAAAACACAAACATTTATTACTTCAACAGATATAAATGAAATTAATATTAAAAAGATTCGAAAATATAAACTATTTACAATAGAAAACGGAACTATTAAGGAGAGTGACATACATGAATGACAATTATGATTCAAGTAATATTCAAATTTTAGAGGGACTCGAGGCTGTTAAGAAACGCCCAGGTATGTATATTGGGACAACAGGACCTAGAGGATTACACCATTTAGTGTGGGAAATAGTTGATAATTCAATAGATGAGGCATTAGCTGGAGTAGCTACTCATATTATTGTTGAAATATTACCAGAGAACATTATTAGAGTTGAAGACGATGGCAGGGGTATTCCTGTGGATATTCACCCTAAAACAGGGCTTCCTGCAGTTGAAACAATCTTAACAACTTTACATGCTGGTGGTAAATTTGATCATTCTTCATATAAAGTTTCAGGAGGACTTCACGGTGTTGGTGCAAGTGTTGTTAATGCTTTAAGTGAATGGATGGATGTAGAAATCCATAAAAACGGCTTTAAATATACACAAAGATACGAATATGGATTCACAGCTACTGAACTAATCGAACACGGGCCATCTGATAAAAGTGGAACTGTTATTACTTTTAAAGCTGATCCTAAGATTTTTAAAGAATCAACAGTGTTTGAATATGAAATATTACGAAACAGAGTACAACAATTAGCATTCTTAAACCGCGCTCTTACAATTGATATCAATGATTTAAGAGATAAAGATCATATTTGTAATACTTACATGTATGAAGGTGGAATTAAAGAGTATGTTAGTTATTTAAATCGCTCTTCAGATAAACTTCATGATGAAGTAATATTTGTTGAAGGTGAAATAGATGATATAGCAATAGATATAGCGATGCAATACACTACTCAATATAGTCAAAATATTTTTAGTTTTACTAACAATATCAACAATATTGAAGGTGGAACACATGAAGAAGGATTTAGAATGACTTTAACAAGAGTTTTAAATAACTATGGTAAAGCTAAAAATATCTTTAAAAAAGATGAAGCATTAGTTGGAGATGACACAAGAGAGGGATTAACATGTATTATTAGTGTTAAACATCCTGATCCACAATTTGAAGGACAAACTAAATCAAAATTAGGATCTTCAGAAGTAAGAAAAATCGTTTCAACTATTTTAGGAGAAGGATTAGATCGTTTCTTACAAGAAAATCCAAATGATGCAAAAATCATTATAGAAAAAGCTTTAATGGCTTCACGAGCACGTCTCGCAGCTAAAAAAGCTAGAGAAGCTACACGCCGCAAATCACCACTTGATGGTCTTGGATTTGCATCTAAATTAGCGGATTGCCGTAGTAAAAACCCTGTTAAATCAGAAATATACATAGTCGAAGGGGATAGTGCTGGTGGTAGTGCTAAACAAGGTAGAGATTCAGAATTTCAAGCTATTTTACCACTTAGAGGTAAAGTACTTAATGTTGAAAAATCAAGATTAGACAAAATATTAGGAAATAAAGAGATATTATCTATGATTCAAGCATTTGGAACTGGTATTGGTGAAGAATTTAATGTTGATGATGCAAAATATCATAAAATTATTATAATGACCGATGCTGACGTTGATGGTGCACACATAAGAACACTTCTACTTACGTTCTTATTCCGCCATTTAAAACCATTGATTGAACATGGGTATGTTTATATAGCTCAACCTCCACTATATAAAATCCAACAAGGTAAAAGAATGAAATATGCCTATATTGAAGAACAATTAAATCCAATATTAGAAGAATTTGGGCCAAGAGCTACAATTCAAAGATACAAAGGATTAGGAGAAATGAATGCTGAACAATTATGGGATACAACTATGGACCCAGCAACAAGAACACTATTAAAAGTTACATTAGAAGACGCAATAGAAGCAAATGAAGTATTTAGTATGTTAATGGGTGATGAAGTAGCTCCACGTAGAGAGTTTATTCAAGATAATGCCATTTATGTACAAAACTTGGATGTTTAGGAGTAGATGAAAATGGATGAAGTTATAAGCGTATACGATAAAATTAAAGACATAAATATTACTACAGAAATGAAAACATCATTCTTAAGCTATGCTATGAGTGTTATTGTAGCTAGGGCATTACCAGATGTAAGAGACGGGCTAAAACCTGTTCACAGAAGAATCTTATTTGGTATGGATGAACTTGGAGTTTATCCTGATAAAGCATATAAAAAATCAGCACGTATTGTTGGGGATGTTATGGGTAAATACCATCCTCATGGTGATACTGCAATTTATGATGCCATGGTTCGTATGGCACAAAAATTTAGTTTTAGATATCCATTAGTTAATGGACATGGTAACTTTGGTTCAATTGATGGGGATGGCGCAGCAGCTATGCGTTATACAGAAGCTAAAATGCATAAAATCACATCTGAAATGCTTTCAGATTTAAAGAAAAACACAGTAGATTTTGTAGATAATTACGATGGATCTGAAAGAGAACCAAGCGTATTACCTTCAAAATTTCCTAATTTACTAGTAAATGGTGCTACTGGTATCGCGGTAGGTATGGCAACTAATATTCCACCACATAACTTAGGTGAAGTTATTGATGGAATATTAGCTTATATTGAAAACAACGATATTACTGTAGATGAAATAATGGAACACATAAAAGGACCAGATTTCCCAACAGGTGGAACAATCATGGGAATGACAGGATTAAGAAATGCATATGAAACAGGAAATGGCGCTATTAAGGTCCGTGCTAAAACTGAAATTATTGAAACTAAATCAGGAAAAAAATCAATAATTATTACTGAAATTCCTTATCAAGTTAATAAATCTAGACTTATTGAAAAGATTGCTGAACTTGCAAAAGATAAAAGAGTTGAAGGAATTACTGATTTAAGAGATGAATCAAATCGTAAAGGAATTAGAGTTGTTATTGAGTTAAGAAGAGATGTTAATGCAGATGTTGCTTTAAATAACTTATATAAATATACGCCTTTACAAACAACGTTTGGTATTAATATGTTAGCTTTAGTTGATAATCAACCAAAAGTATTACCTATTAAAGATACTTTAGTTCATTATGTTAATCACCAAATTGAGGTGTTAACTAGAAAAACTGTATTTGAATTAGCAAAAGCTAAAACAAGAGCTCATATCTTAGAAGGATTAATTATTGCATTAGATAACATTGATGATGTTATTGCTACAATACGTAACTCTTATGATGATGCTGAACTTAAATTAATCAATAAATATAATTTATCAAGTGAACAAGCTAAAGCTATTCTTGAAATGAGACTTAGAAGATTATCTGGACTTGAAAGAGAAAGACTGGAAAATGAGTTAACTGAGCTACATAAAACAATTGAAGGACTTGAATTTATTTTAAATAATGAGTCTAAAAAATTAGAAATAATTAAAGCACAATTATTAGATATTAAAAATAGATTCTCTGACCCAAGACGTTCTGAAATCAGTTTATCAATTGATTTAGATATTGAAGATGAAGATTTAATTCCTGTAGAAGATATTATTATTACTATTACTTCTAGTGGTTATTGTAAACGTATGAATACAGAAATTTATAAATCACAAAACCGTGGTGGTAAAGGAATGACAGGTATTAAAACTAATGAAGATGATGTTGTAGAACACATCATTAATTCTTCTACTCATGACTTTATCTTATTCTTTACTAACTTAGGTAGAGTTTATAAGATGAAAGGGTATAAAGTACCTAATTATGGTAGAACTTCAAAAGGATTACCAATCGTTAACTTACTTAACCTTGATGAAGGTGAAACACTCGCAGCAGTTGCTAAAATAGCTGATTTTGATTCAAAGGATTACTTATTCTTTGCAACTAAACGTGGTGTTGTTAAAAGAACTCCAGTTGGAGATTTCAAAAACATTAGAACATCAGGTATAAAAGCTATTAATTTAAGAGATAACGATGAATTAATGGGAGTTAGATTAACTGATGGTAATAGAGATATAATTTTAGGAGCATCAAATGGGAAAGCTATTAGATTCCACGAACAAACAGCAAGATCAATGGGACGTGTAGCAAGTGGTGTAAGAGGAATTTTAATTTATGAACCAGATGTAGTTGTTGGAATAGCGGTGGTATCTGAAGAAGAAAATCAAATACTAGTAGTAACGGAAAATGGCTACGGTAAAAGAACTAAGGTTGAAGAATATCGTCAACAAAACCGCGGCGGTAAAGGGGTAAAAACACTAAATATTACTGAGAAAAACGGGCAACTTACTAAACTAAGAAGTGTTATTGGAGACGAAGATTTAATTATTACTACAACTAAAGGAATGATTATTAGACTTCCTATGGAACAAATTGCAACTTCTAAACGATCTACTCAAGGAGTTAGATTAATAAAACTTAATGAAGGACAACATGTAGCCACAATAGCTATTGTACCTAAAAATGAGGTAGAAGAATTTGTTGAAAGTGAAGAAGGAGATGTTGTTATATCAGCTGTTGAAGAAGTAACATCTACTACTGAGGAAGTAATAATCAACACTGAAGAATAAATAATAATAAAACAGACATTGAAAAATGTCTGTTTTTAATGTCTATCATTTAATTGACAAAGATATAATATTTTGTTATTATCAAGACAACAAAGCGCTGAATTGGCTAAGTAATTTAAGAATCTTTTTAAGAGAGTTAGTGGTGGTGAAAACTAACAAAGTTCTTTTATGAAATCTACCAATGAGTGAGATTAATAATCTCCGGGTTGTACCCGTTATAAAACACTCAAGATAGAGGGAAACCTCTAAATAAGGTGGTACCGCGACGATAACTCGCCCTTAAATTTAAGGGCGATTTTTTTATTCAAAAGGAGGAATTGATATGTTAGATATTAAAATGATTAGAGAAAATCCACAAATGTTTGTTGAATTACTTAGTCGTAGAGGAGGAGATTTCTCATATATCTATGACATGGTTGATAAAGACAAACGTAGAAGAGAAATTATTTCGCAAGTAGAAAAGATTAAAGCATTAAGAAATGAAACCAGTAAACAAATTGGTCTTCTTAAACGTGAGAAAAAAGATGCTTCTGAGGTTATGAAGAAAGTTGAAAATATTGGAGTAGAGATAAAAGCTTTTGAAGTTGAACTAAAAGAGATTGAAGAATATATTCATTATAATTTATTAATGACACCTAATATTCCAGGGAAAGAGACTCCTATAGGTGATACTGAAGATGATAATATAGAAATTAAACAAGAAGGAACTATACCTACTTATGATTTTGAACCTATACCACATTGGGATTTAGGAACTAACCTTGATATTTTAGACTTTGAAAGAGCTAGTAAAATATCAGGAAGTCGCTTTACTGTCTATAAAGGGCTTGGTGCAAGATTAGAAAGAGCACTTATCAATTTTATGTCTGATTTACATGCAATAGAGCACAAATATACCGAAATTTTACCACCGTATATTATAAATAAAGACTCAATGATAGCTACTGGGCAATTTCCTAAGTTTGAAGATGATGCTTTTAAAGTTTTAGATGAAAGAGATTTATATTTAAACCCTACTGCAGAAGTTCCAGTAATTAACTTACATAGAAATGAAATTATTCCAGTTGAACAATTACCTATTAGATATACAGCCTTTACTACTGCGTTTAGACAAGAAGCAGGAAGTGCAGGTAGAGATACTCGTGGGATTATTAGACAACATCAATTTAATAAAGTTGAATTAATCAAATTTACTAAACCTGAAAATTCTTATAAAGAGTTAGATTTAATGCTTAAAGATAGTGAAAAAGTACTTCAATTACTTAAGTTACCATACAGAGTTGTAATTTTATGTACTGGAGATTTAGGCTTCTCTATGCGAAAAACATATGATATAGAAGTATGGCTTCCTTCTTTTAGAACTTATCGAGAAATAGGAAGTATATCAAATGCTGAAGATTACCAAGCTAGACGTGCAAATATTAAGTTTAAACGTACTAAAGATGCAAAACCTGAATTTGTTCACACATTAAATGGATCTGGATTAGCAGTTGGTAGAACTGTAGTTGCGATAATGGAGAATTATCAACAAAAAGATGGTACAATTGTAATACCTGAGGTATTAATACCTTATATGAAGACAGATATAATTAAATAGGAGGATATTATGAAGACAGATATTATAGAACAAAAAGAGTTTGATTTATTAACTAATAAAAACGATATAGTTATCACTAATAATCTAAAAGACAATTTAGTTAAACAGCTAGATGAAATCTTTGAAGGAAAGATAAAAGAACTTTCTACTGAGCCATTTACCACTATTTATACCCTTGGTAAAATTGAAGCGAAAAGAGTTCATGTTATAAATTTTGATAAATTAGATAAACTTAAAAAAAGAACTAAAATATTTAAAAGTATCTCAGATTTAAAAGGAGATATTACAGTTCTTGTAGACACATTTGAAACAAAAGAAACTTATTTAGAGTTAATGCAAGAGTTGTCAGAAAAGATTCTTACTAATAACTACGTATTCGATAATCATAAATCTAAGAAAAAAGCAAAAGACAAAAACTTCTACTTTTATGGAGAAACAAGTATTTATGACTCAGTTAAAAAAGGATATGTATTAGGTGACTGTGTAAATCACGCAAAAGACTTAGTAAATACACCATATAATTATTTAAACGCTAATGATTTGGCAATTTATGCAAAAAAATTAGAAAGATTTGATAATGTAACTGTTGAAATAATTGAAAAAGAACAAATAGAAAAAATGAATATGGGTGCTTTTCTAGGTGTAAACTTAGGATCTATTGAACCACCAAAGTTAATATTCGTTAAATATCAAGGTAAAAAAACTTTTTCTGATCCAACTGCACTAGTTGGAAAAGGAGTTATGTATGATACTGGTGGTTATTCAATTAAAACAGCTGCTGGAATGCCTGGCATGAAAGTGGATATGGCTGGTTCTGCTTCTGTTATATCAGCACTTGAAGCAATTGCTAGACTTGAATTAAAAGCTAATGTAATGGCTATTGTAGCTGCTACAGATAATAGAATAGGGGATAACACAATTGTACCTGATGATATTTTAGTTGCTGCAAGTGGTAAAACAATTGAAATTATCTCTACAGATGCTGAAGGACGTTTAACTTTAGCTGATGCTGTATGGTTTGCTCAACAACAAGGAGCTAAAAAAGTTATTGATACTGCTACTTTAACAGGAGCAATGGTTGCAGCACTTGGACAT
>JAUVDP010000016.1 GCA_030595255.1 Mycoplasmatota bacterium
ATCTTATGGAAAACCACTATCAGTACCTCAAGGTATAATTGGTTTAATGACAAGATTCGGAATGGATGTTGTATTAGCTCACCCTGAAGGTTACGAAGTAATGGAAGAAGTAGAAAATGTAGCAAAAGAGAATGCTCTTAACTCTGGAGGATCTTTTACTAAAACAAACTCAATGGAAGAAGCATTTAAAGATGCTGATATAGTGTATCCAAAATCTTGGGCTCCATTTAAAGCAATGGAAAAAAGAACAGAGCTTTATGGGAATAGAGATTTTGAAGGTATCAAATTATTAGAAAAAGATCTACTAGCTCAAAATGGAAAGCATCTAGATTGGGAATGTACTGAGGAAAAAATGGCTTTAACTAAAGAAGGAAAAGCATTATACATGCACTGTTTACCTGCAGATATAACAGACGTATCATGTGAGCGTGGTGAAGTTGCAGCTTCAGTATTTGAAAGATATAGAGTAGCAACATACAAAGAAGCTTCATATAAGCCTTATATTATCGCAGCTATGATCTTCGCAAGTAAAGTTAAAAATCCTGAGAAAACATTAAATAAATTACTTGAAGCAAATAAAGTAAGACATTTTGAATAATGGATTTTATGGAAGTTGAATTGTTAGCAACTGGACACCTAAGAAGTAGATTCATAGTAATTGCAGGTGCAATGCTGTAATCGGACTTGGTGAAGCAACAATTGCTGTAAACGATACTACATCTCTTTCAGGGATGAGCCTCGCAGCTCTTGTTGGTATTGTGCTTAACTTAATACTTAATCCTAGCAAGGATGAAATAAAAGAGTAATAAAACATATAAATAAAAAAGGTCTACACATTTTGTGTAGACCTTTTAGTATACTTAATTACATACTCATTAAACGCTTTTCACCTTCAAGTTCAAGGATTGGTTTAATATTTTGTGTTACTTCTAGAGTACCTAAGAATTCTCCATCTTTTCCTCTTACTGCGAAATATCTAATATATACAAACATTGGACCCATTTTAATCCAAAAATCTTCATTATCTTTTTTACCTGATCTTAAATCTTCAACAATTTGTTCAACTATATGAACACTTTGTGGAGGGTGACACATACTTACTTCTCTACCTATAATAGTAACAGGACGATCAAAGATTCTTTCTTTACCTTGAGTAAAGTATTTAACTTTATCATCTTTATCAACAAATGTCATATCTAGAGGAAGAGTATTTAAGATAGCATTAATTTCAATTGGAAGTAATGATCCAGCATCAAATTTAACTGTACCTTCTTGATAAGTAACTTCTTCTTGATGAGTTTCATTATCAATTTTAAAATCATCCATTTTAATATCCCAGTCATCTTGTGCTTCAATTAAACATAGACCAAACTCTTTTTGTGCTTTAGCTATTTGATACCATTCTACTATTGAAAATGTTGTATTCATTAATGGAATTAAGATATTGTTTTCTTTAAAAACCATCTCTGAAGTCTTAGTAGCAGTAGCCTCAGCTAATTCTACTAATTTTTCAACATCAAATGAATCTTGACTAAGTAACGCTAGAACTTCTTTAATTTCAGTTCTAACTTCATTGTCAATCCCCCACATTACCTTTGGTGGAGCTGTTATATCATATTTTTCTAACATTGGAAAGAATACATTTTCTTTTCTTGAATAGTGAATTTCTATTTTTGAAAGTCTTTCAAATCCAATACGAAGCATTAATACTGCTGTATTATCTATTCCATTTTTTAATGTTTCAATAAATGGAGTAATTTCGTCTTTTATTACTTCTTCAAGTTTATCATTTTCTAATGAAAAAATATAAATTGGATGACCTTTAGTTTCTGCGTTTTCTGTTTTACCATGAATATCATTAATAGAACCATCAAATACACTAGCATGGACGTCACATAACTTTTGAACTTCTTCAATAGGAAGACCTTCAGCTACTAATTCTTGTTCCATTTGTGATATTTCAGTTGTTGTTACTCCTCCAAACTCAGTTTGGAATCTATCTTTTACATCTTCAACTGTAGCACCATCGTGTAATTCTTTAATTAATTCCTTTAATTTTTCTCTTCTAATACTATCATTATTAATAAACTCACTCATAATATTACTCCTTTACAATGAAGTTGTTTTTCTCAAATTCATCTCTTATTTTTTTAATATCAATACTCTTAAATTTTGCACCTTTTTCAAGTGTCATGATACGACCTACAGTGTTAATAGTTTTTTTGTTTGTCATACCTTCAAAACCAAGAGTTTCCATGATTTCAATAACCTCTTCATACTTATTTACTAAGTTATAAATTGAATCAGTTAAAGATATTATTTTATCCATAATATCACCTACCACTAATATAATATATTAAGTAGTCAAATTTGACTTAAATATCACTCTTTTTTCTAATTAAGATAAAATGCTTATTTATAAAAAGTTTAATTTTCAGTTTGTTCAAATATAGATATGAAATAATTGACTAAATTACAAATTTATTCTATTGTACAGTATTACTAAAGTATTAAAAAAAGCCCCTATTTAAATATAAACTAAATATCATAGTTTAATTAGATAGGAGCTAGTCAGTTCATTTTGACTAATCTATAAAGCAACTACCACCAATAAATTCACGTAAAAGTGAGTTGCATGGAACGTTGAAATCTTCAATATCAACAAAGTATTTTAAGAATTTAATAAGTCTGTTTGCCGTCATAAAATACTCTGAATCATTTGGTATTTCTAGTAGTGTAGGAAGTGCATATTTTTTAAGAACACATAATTCATATTGTAATCCTGAGTTATAAACATAGTTAGCAGATTCTTGATGAGGATAAATCCATTTGAATTCACCTTCACGAACTGAATCCCACATACCAATAGTTCTTAAAGCTGGTGCATTTCTAAATTTTTTATCTCTAACAATTCTTCTTAATAATCTCAAGTTAGTGATACTAATCGGATTATGATCATCTAAATTCATTTGTATTTGAGGACTAATAAATATTCTAAATACATTTTCCTTAGGTATTAATTTAGTTAATTCATTATTTAAAGCATGGATTCCTTCAATAATTATTGGATTGTCACTTGATACTTTAAGTTTTTTGTATCCACCACGTTTTTTAGTCGTAAAATCAAAGAATGGAATATCAACTTCTTTGCCAGAAATTAAATCAACCATATTTTGACTGAATAAATCAATGTCTAACGTATTTAAATGTTCTAAATCTACGTTACCATTTTCATCAACAGGAATGTCTTCTCTGTTTAAATAATAATCATCTAATGATATAGTAACTGGTTTAAGTCCTCTAGTCATCAACTCAATTCTAAGTCTATTTGAAAAAGTTGTTTTACCTGAGGAACTAGGTCCAGCAATAGCAATTAAGCGGATATTATCAATATCATTCTTAACAATATCTCCTATTTCAGTAAGCATTGCATTATGTTTAGCTTCGCACATATGAACAAATTCAATAATACTATCGTTTTCAAAATGTCTATTTAAATCAGCAATACTTGATGCTTCAACAACGTCAGCCCAAATACTTGCTTTTCTTAAAGTGTCTACATATTTTGGTGCATCTACAAATCTTGGTATTTTCATATTTGCTTCAGCTCTTGGATATTGAATAATAAATCCTATTTCATAAGATATAAGTTTATATTTCGATAAATAACCAGTAGATGGAACCATATACCCATACATATAGTTTTTATATCCATCACATGTATAAAAATGTACTGTTGATTCAGGTCTATATTCTAAGATATCAATTCTATCTTGATAGTCTTGATTATTGTAAAACTTTAATGCTTCTTTAGCTGAAACTGTAATTCTTTCAAAAGGAAGATCAAGTGCAATCAATCTTTCCATTTCTTTTTCAACCTTTTCTAAAACTTCCCCCATATCCAACCCATCTTTATTAGTTATATAACAAAAGATTGAACGTGAAAGACTATATTTAAATCTAACTTTATAGTCAGGATATACATTTTTAAATGACATAGCAATTAAATATCTAAGACTTATTTCATATATTAATACAGCTTCTCTATTTGATAATGTTAAAAATTCTACGTCTGCATCATAATTAAATTTGTATGATAACTCACGTAATCTGTTATTAACCTTAGCAACAAGATATTCTTTATTTATATCTTTTATTAGTTCTTTAACTCTTATTTCAGATTCAAAAACTAACTCCTCATTATTTGTTTTTATTGTAAACATATTATCACCTCTAAATTTTGGGAGTGTATGACTATTGTATCAAAAATTCCACGTAATGTGAAACATTTAATTTTATTATAATTCACTATATTTGTAAAGATGTTTTACAAATAAACTATAATGTAAAAAATATTTGACATAATGTAAAAAATATTTTACAATTAAGATGAGGTGATATTATGAATACAACTTATAAAAGATCATTAATTACAATGATACTATTTGGAATTTTATTTTTCTATATCGTTATTTCATTTACGATTATAGGACCTGAAGATTATTTAAGTACAAGGCTTAATAGAGTAGTTAATTCATTAGTTATTCTTATAGTAATGCTTGGCTTTGGGTATACGGTGTTAGTTACGAATAAAAAGTCTAATATAATAGATGAACGAGATATTTTATTACAAAAAAAAGCAACAAGTGTGGGATTAATATTAACTGGTATATTTGTTTTCTTGATTACAATATTTCTATTTATTCAAAATGAAGTTATTGGTTATGTTGATGTATCTTGGATGTGGGTTATTGCATATGGTACTTTCTCTTTTAGTTATTTTGTTACAAGTACAGCTATGGTAGTTTTATATAATAGGGATGAATAGATAAATGCTTTCTAATAATATAAAACAACTACGTGTAAAATATAATCTTACACAAGATGAATTAGCTAAACTATCTCAATGTACTAGACAAACAATTAATGCAATTGAACAGAATAAATATTCTCCAAGTTTAGTACTTGCTTTTAAAATATCAAAAGTACTAAAAAGTGAAATTAATGAAGTGTTTGAGCATAAAAAAAAGAATAACAATTGATTTTGTTATTTTTTTTGTTTAGTAAAGCTATAAAATGTGATATAAAAGAAATTAAATATATTGATTTTTAGCAGAAAATCGTATAAAATATTATAGGTAATATGTATTAATAAGGAGGACACAACAATGAGAAAATTTTTTACATCAGAATCAGTAACTGAAGGACATCCAGATAAAATATGTGATCAAATTAGTGATGCCGTTTTAGATGCGATTTTAAAAGAAGATAAAGATGCTAGAGTAGCTTGCGAAACAAGTGTTACTACTGGGCTTGTTTTAGTTGCAGGAGAAATTACTACAACTACATATATAGATGTACAAAAGATAGTTAGAAATACTGTAAAAGAAATTGGTTACGATAGAGGTAAATATGGGTTTGATGCTGCAAACTTAGCTGTTTTAGTTGCGATAGATCCACAATCACCCGATATTGCTCAAGGAGTTAATGAAGGTGAAGGAAAATTCTTATCTCAAGGTGCAGGAGATCAAGGAATAATGTTTGGATTTGCAACTGATGAAACTGAAGAATATATGCCCATTTCTATAGTACTTGCTCATAATTTAGCTAGACAATTAACAAAAGTTAGAAAAACTGGAGTTTTATCATATTTAAGACCTGATGGAAAAACTCAAGTAACTGTTGAATTTGATGATTTTGATAAAGCAATAAGAGTAGAAGCAATTGTTGTATCAAGTCAACACAGTGATAAAATAACTCAAGAACAATTAAGAAAAGATATTAGAGAAAATGTAATTGATTTAGTTATCCCTAGTAACTTAATAGATAAAGATACAAAAATATTCATTAACCCTACTGGTAATTTTATTATTGGGGGACCTCATGGAGATGCTGGAGTTACTGGACGAAAAATCATAGTAGATACATATGGTGGATATAGTCGTCATGGTGGTGGAGCATTTAGTGGTAAAGATCCATCTAAAGTTGACAGAAGTGCAGCTTATGCTGCTAGATATGTAGCTAAAAATATTGTAGCTGCAGGATTAACATCAAAATGTGAAATACAATTATCATATGCAATAGGTGTAAGTGAGCCTACAAGTATTAGAGTAGATACATTTGGAACTGAAAAAGTTAGTGAAGAAGTTATTGTTAAAGCAATAGAAGAAAACTTTGATTTAACACCTAAAGGTATTATTGATACTTTAGATTTAAAGAGACCTATCTATAAACAAACAGCCGCTTATGGACACTTTGGTAGAACTGATATAGATTTACCATGGGAAAAGCTAGATAAAGTTGAAGATTTAAAAAAATACTTATAAAAATAAAAAAAAGAGGCGACTCTTTTTTTATTTTGATTATATCAAAAAACAGATATATTTGATATAATTTGATTAGTTTGAATTAGGAGAATTAATTATGAATAGAAACTTAGCTCGTATTATATTAACAACCGCAGGAATTATTTGGGGTCTTGGTTTTATAGGGAACAAATATATATTAGATAGTGGATGGAACGATTCACAATTATTATTTGTTCGTTTTTTGACTGCGACTATTGTAATATTCTTGATATACCATAAAAGAATTCTAAAAACTAATATATATGTGATAAAAAAGGGATTTTTCTTAGGAATATTCTTATATTTAGGATTTTTATTCCAAACGTGGGGATTAGTTCATACTAATGCATCAAATAACGCACTTATTACGGCTGGATACATCGTTTTAATGCCGATTATAATATATATCTTCGAAAGAACAACAATCCCTAAAAAGACAGTTTTTGCAGGGGCCATTACATTACTAGGTATTAGTTTAATAACTGTAGATTTTACTGAGTTAACTATTTCATTTGGAGATAGCTTAACTTTTATAGGTGCATTCTTCTATGCATTACATATTTACTTCTTAGGTAAGTTAACTAAGAAAGTAGATTTATTTGTATTAATGTCTTTCCAATTATTAATATTCAGTTTCTTTGCGACTATTATGATGATATTTAGAGGGGGATTACCTAGTATAGATTTCTCATCATTTGATAGTTACAAATTATTAATACTAGCAATTATTATAGGATTCTTTGCAAGCTTTGTTGCTTTCTTGTTCCAAAGTATTGGACAAAAGAATACGAATGAAGCTGAAGCAGCTATCCTTATTTCAACTGAAAGTTTGTTTGGACCTATATTTGCGATTTTATTTTATAAGGATCCATTTAACTTATTTATATTATTTGGAATAATCTTTGTTTTCCTTGGTATTGTTTTAAGTGAGACTAATTTTATTCAAAGCTATCTGAGTAAGAAGGTGAAGACATGAGTTTAAAACAATTTCTATTACTTTTATTAATCTCAGCTATTTGGGGTGGATCATTTATCTTTATGAAAGAATTATCTCCTGTATTTGGACCAATTCTTACATCTAGTTTTAGATTAATTAGTGCTTCACTTTTTTTATTCGTTATTTATTATTATAAAGGGTATAAAATAAACTGGAAGAAGAACTATAAACTGTTTTTAATTTTAGGAATAGGGAACTCAGCAATACCTTTTACTTTATATGCATATGCTGCGTTATATATTTCTCCATCAATTAGTGTTATTTTAAATTCTTCAGCGCCAATGTTTGGAGCAATATTTGGATATATAATTGTTAAAGAAAGCTTAAGTTATAAACAAATCAGTGGTTTAATGCTTGGAACTCTAGGTGTAGGAGTAATCTCTAGTGTAACATTTATAGATGGTTCTTCTGAGATGTATTTGGCAGTTATTGGGTGTATAGTTGCTGCTGCTTTTTATGGGTTAAGTGGTGTTATTACTAAAAGGTATGCATCCGATATAGATTCAAAAGAATTAACTTTGGGATCTATGTCTTTTGCTGGAGTACTATTATTACCCTTTATGATATTTTCACCTATTACAGGTACAGTAACTTTATCTTCAGTACTCATATTAATTTTATTTGGTATCTTGTGTACTGCAATTGCGTTTTTAATTTATTATAAACTAATAAAAGAGATAGGTGCTGTAAAAGCATTAAGTGTTACTTATTTAATGCCAGTATTTGGAATATTATGGTCATATCTTTTCTATTTTGAAATTATAGATCTTTCAATTTTATTTGGACTAGTATTCATATCTATGGGTATTCACTTAGTAAGTAGCCATAAACAAATAAAAAAACAGTAATATATGTTATAATTAAGATATATTAAAATAAGTTTTTATTATAACTTTAGGAGGTAATCATGGAAAAGTCAGTAGTTACAATTCCCAAGGGTAAACATTTTATATCAAAAGAGATGAAAATAATATCAATTTCAATGATTGTTGTTGGTATTTTAACATTTATAATAAGTAGTACAATAATTCTATATTTTGATGGTGAATTACTAGCAGAAGAGAAAATTGGAAGGTATTTGATTTTAGCTTCTATACCACTTAGTAGTCTGATTCTATTCTTTATGTATAAGAATAGGAATGTTACAGGGTTTAAAGTTTTATTCTTTTGGACACTTTTTTATACATTATATAATGTAATTGCAATATATTTCTTTTCAGCTCCACTTGGTTTTACTGATACTAGAAATAATGCATTTAATGGCGCAATATTATTAATGGTTTATCTTCCGATAATTTTCTTAGCATTCTATAGATACGAGAGTAAAGTTATTAAAGCATATTTTGTATCGCTATTATTCTTATCGACAGCGTATTCTCCATTTGCTTACTATAATATATTTTCATATCATTCTGAATTCTTTCTAAAAAACTATATTACAGCGAATTCAGTTATCTCAATGTCTCAAGAATATTTTTATCAATTTTTATTCTTTACTTTACTTCATTCATTTATCTTAGTTCGGGTATATTATCAGTACAAAAAAGATGAATTTATTTACGAACAAACTATTATTACCGGAGATTTTAGTGATTTTATGAAGTTAAAAGCTGCTAAATTGAAAGAAAAAGAGTTAGAAATACAAAAATAAATATAAAAATTTCCATTAGTACTCATAGAGTAAATGGCTTAAAACATACAAATGGTTAGAATTTCTAACCATTTTTTTATGATTTTTTACACTTTTACTACTATGAAAGCATTTTCATAGAATGAAAGCGTTTTTATGATGAAGAAAAGACTTGCGCACTTTAGCTGCTTATAGTATCCTTTTTATAAAATATAATTTAAAGAGGAGAAAAACTATGAAAAAATTATTAGTGTTAGCATTAACATTATCTACAGTATTTTTACTAAGTGCATGTGGAAGTTCTGTAGATTCAGTTAAACTTGGAGTTATTGGTCCATTAACTGGAGATTATTCAATGTATGGATTAGCAGTTGAAAATGGAGCAAAATTAGCAGCAGATGAAATTAATGCAGCTGGTGGAGTTTTAGGTCTTGATTTAGAAATAATTGCTTATGATAGTAAAGGAGATCCAACTGAAGGAGTAAATGCATATAACCGTTTACGTGATGAAGATGAGATAGACGCATTAATTGGTGGAACATTTAGTGGAGTTACTTTAGCAATTAAAGAATTAGCTAAAGAAGATAATATGCCTGTATTAACACCTACGGCAACGAACCCTGATGTAACACTTGAAGCTGGTAATGTATTTAGAGCTTGCTATACAGATAGTTATCAAGGAACTGTAGCAGCAGTATTTGCAAATGAGTCTACTGAAATTGGAGCATCAAAAGCTGCAGTTTTATATAATAGAGACGATGCTTACAGTGAAGGATTAGCTATGGCATTTATAGCAGAGTTTGAAACTAGAGGAACTGTAGTTGAAACTTTAACGTTTGGTGCTGGAGATGATGATTATAGTTCAGTTCTTGATGTTATAGCTGCATCTGATGCAGAAGTAGTATTCTTACCTGGATATGTAGCTGAAGTAGGAGCAATCCTAACTCAAGCTGATAATAAAGCAATTGATATTCCATTCGTTGGTGGAGACGGTTGGGATGGTATTGAAGCAGATTACGCTTCAGTAGCTGAAGGAAATTATTTTGGAAATCATTATGCAAAATCTGATGAAGCACAAGTTGTTGTTGATTTTGTAGCAAACTATGAAGCTTCATTTGGTGATTCACCAAATGCACTTGCTGCGTTAGCATATGATGCTGTTTACGCTATGGTAGCTGCAATGGAAGATGCTGAAAGTACTGATGCAGACTTAATAATTGCCGCACTTGCAGGATTAGATTATCAAAATGCAGTAACTGGATCAATTAGATTTGATGCAAATGGAGATCCAATTAAATCAATCACAATGATCCAAATAGTTAGTGGGGAACACTTAGTTATTGATAAAGTTGAAGGTAGTTAGTATATAGAAAATTATAAGAGATAGGGAAGGGTGAAAACCTTCCCTATTAACAATATTTATAGAGGTGTAGTCATGGACGTAGAATTATTTATTAAACAGATTATAAACAGTTTAAATACAGGAAGTATATACGCTCTTGTAGCAATAGGTTACACGATGGTATATGGAATTATTAGATTAATAAATTTTGCACATGGTGAAATTATGATGTTTGGAGCGTACTTTGCATTTATTATTGCGACTTCAATACCCGTAGGTTTACCGTTTTTTGTCATTGTATTAGTATCAATGGCTTTAGCTGCATTAATGGGTATATTAACAGAAAAGATTGCTTATAAGAAATTACGGACAGCCCCCAGGATCTCGGCGTTAATTACGGCGATAGGTATGAGTTTATTCTTACAGAATCTAGCTCAATTGATCTTTGGAGCTAATCCTAAAGTAATGCCACAAGTTATTTCAAATGAACCAATTATGTTTGGTAACATTGCAGTACCACAAGTTATGATGTATACAATATCAATGTCTATTGGTATTATGATTCTTTTAACTTTATTTGTTAAGAAAACACGAGCTGGTAAAGCAATGAGAGCTGTATCACAAGATAAAGAAGCGGCAATGTTAATGGGAATTAATATCAATGGTATTATTTCTTTAACATTTGCGATAGGTAGTGCACTTGGTGCGCTTGGAGGTATATTCTATTCAATTGCTTATAGTCAGGTATATCCTACTTTAGGTGTAATGACTGGATTAAAAGCTTTCATCGCTGCTGTATTTGGTGGTATAGGTAATATTGGTGGAGCAATGATTGGTGGATATGCAATTGGATTTATTGAAACTATGACTAAAGGTTATATTTCAAGTAGATGGTCTGATGCAATTGTATTTGGTGTGTTAATTTTAATATTGTTATTTAAACCTTCGGGAATCCTAGGTAAAAACGTTAAGGAGAAGGTGTAAATTATGGGTATATTAGAAAGAATGATGAGTAAAAGTGAACAAAAGAAAGTATATAAAAAGTTATCTAAAAGCTCGATAATCGTTAATCTTTCAGTAATATTTGTTATTTTTATTGTATTAAACACATTAATTAATACAGGAGTATTAAATCGTTATTATTCTACTATTTTAGTTCTAATATTAGTAGCTATTATTATGTCTACTAGTTTAAATATTGGTACTGGGTTTTTAGGACAACTTATTTTAGGGCATGCAGGATTTATGGCAATTGGTGCATACACTGCTGCTTTAATAGGAATAGCATTAAATGATGTAATCGTTAATGACTTTTTGTTTATCTCAAGAAACTTAATTATCTTTGTTATAGCAGGGTCAGGAGCAATGTTTACTGCGAGTATCGCAGGACTACTTGTAGGAACCCCAGCACTTAGGTTAAGAGGAGATTATTTAGGTATCATGACTTTAGGATTTGGAGAAATTGTCCGTGTTATAATTACAAATCTTGAAATTACAAACGGTGCACAAGGTCTTATGGGAATACCAAGATTAATGACTTTTCCTATAGCTTTTTGGACGACAGTTATAGTTGTATTAATAATATATTTATTTATGAGTTCTAGACATGGTAGAGCTATCCTTTCAATTAGAGAAGATGAAATAGCTAGTGAGAGTGTTGGAATTAATATTACTAAGTATAAAATAATGGGATTTGTACTGGCATCACTATTTGGTGGTCTAGGTGGAGCTGTATTTGCCTTTCAGGGTGGATTCTTAGCACCTGTCTCATTTGGATTTATAAAATCAGTAGAGATATTTGTTATAGTAGTTCTTGGTGGAATGGGAAGTATAAGTGGTGCAATAATTGCTGCTATAATACTAACTTTCTTACCTGAGTTATTAAGAGAATTTGATCAATATCGATTATTACTTTATTCAGGACTATTAGTTGTCACTATGTTATTTAGACCGCAAGGATTAATGGGTACTAAAGAACTTGATCCTAAAAAACAAATTAGGAAAGTCTACAGATTTATTAAGAAAATTATAAAAAAAGACATTAATAAAGGAAGTGATTTATAATGGCTATCCTTGAAGTTAATGACTTAACAATAAAATTTGGTGGATTAACTGCGGTTGATAATTTTAATATTAAAGTTGAAGACAATGAACTAGTTGGATTAATTGGACCAAATGGTGCAGGTAAGACCACAGTATTTAATTTACTTACTGGAGTTTACGAGCCAACAGACGGAACAATATTTATTGATGGAAAAAATACAAAAGGTAAAAAACCGAGTCAAATAGTAATGCTTGGTAGTAGTAGAACTTTCCAAAATATTAGATTATTTAAAGAAATGTCAGTGTTGGACAATATTAAAGTAGCTTACCATAATGAGATGACATATAATTTATTATCTAGTATTATAAAAAATAAGAAGTTCAAAGAAGAGGAAGCAAGAGCTAATATGGTAGCTATTGAATTATTATCTGTTTTTGGACTTGAAGGTTACAAAGAAGAATTAGCTAAAAACTTACCATATGGGAAACAAAGAAAACTAGAAATAGCAAGAGCACTCGCAACTAACCCTAAACTTTTATTATTAGATGAACCTGCCGCAGGAATGAACCCACAAGAAACAGAAGAACTTATGGATACTATTAAACTAGTTAAAGATCGATTCAAAGTTTCAGTATTGCTTATTGAACACGATATGAAACTAGTAATGGGTATTTGTGAAAGAATAGTTGTTATTGATTATGGGAAAATTATTGCTAAAGGATCTCCACAAGAAATAAGAAAGAATAAAGACGTTATTAAAGCGTATTTAGGAGAGTAATTATGTTAAAAGTTAAAGATTTGCATGTACACTACGGTGCTATACATGCCATAAAAGGTGTTAGTTTTGAAGTAGCTAAAGGTGAAATTGTTACATTGATTGGTTCTAACGGTGCTGGTAAATCTACAATCTTAAAAACTATCTCTAATATATTAAAAAAATCTGGTGGAGATATTTTATTTTTAGACAAAAATTTAGAAGCAGTTGAACCACATAAGATAGTTGAAATGGGAATTTCACATGTTCCCGAAGGAAGACGTGTCTTTCCTGGACTTACAGTATATGAAAACCTTCAAATGGGTGCATATACTAGAAAAGATAAAGTTGAAATAGCTTATGATTTAGCAGCAGTATATAAAAGATTTCCTCGTTTAAAAGAAAGAGAAAATCAATCAGCTGGAACATTATCAGGTGGAGAACAACAAATGCTTGCGATGGGTAGAGCGTTAATGAGTAGACCTAAAATATTACTTCTTGATGAACCATCAATGGGACTTGCTCCATTACTAGTAGATGAAATTTTCAATATTATCAAAGATATTAATAAAAACGGAACAACAATACTACTAGTAGAACAAAACGCTAATAGAGCACTTCATGTTTCTAATAAGGGTTATGTTCTTGAAACTGGTAAGATTATAGCTTCAGGTAAATCATCAGATTTATTAAATGATGATAAAGTAAAAGAAGCATATTTAAGTGCATAAACACTAATTATAAAAAGCCATGGTAAATGGCTTTTTTATTGACAAAATAATTTAAAGATTTATAATAGTTGTGTAGGTGAGAGAGAGAGAGAATAATGGAAAAAGAGATTTTCATTAAAAGAGTCATCCAAGAAGATGACGAGTATGGATTCAGGAGAGAATCAAGACAAGGTAGAGGAAATAGAGGAACTGGAAACGGATTTAGTCGTAAAGATAAAGGACGAGGAATTCATATAAACGGTGGTAGAAGAGATAGTTACGGACCTCATTTCGAAGAAGGTTGTAATACAGGTGAAAAAAAGTACCAAAGCTTCAGAAGAAATAGATTTGAATTTAAGATGAAAACTAAAATGTTTACATCAAAAAAAGAATTAGTAGAATATGTTAATAAAGTTGGAGAATTAGGAAATAAAGTTGACATATATAAAATTGAAGATGATTTATATAAAGTAGTAGTGGTTGAAAGATACCAAGAAGAAATTAAAGAAACTGAATAAAAAATAAAATAAAAACACCTACAAAAAACGAGCTAAAAATTAGCTCCTTTTTATTTTAGTTAGTTCCCCAAATATATTCTGCAAATTCAGGATGGTCAATAAATGGATTGCGGTTTCCTTGGTATCCAAATATAACTTCGTTTCGATTCATTTCAAAAGCATCTACTGGATCATTTAAACTCCATTCAAGTAATATTAAAAGATTTCCCATGTAAGAAGTACCTTGAGTATTTACTAAATTATTCAATTCCAAATCTAGTTCCCCATTATCTCCTTCATATCTAACAGCCATGTAGAATATCATTCTAGCTACATCACCTTTTACAGCATCTCTTGGTTCAAAAGAATTTGAATCTCTTAAGTTAAGTGTTGCAACAGAACCATCTAAAACAACACTCCCACCATAATCAAAATCTAAACTCCCACGTGCAGCATTAACACTAACGTCTGTTGGTCTAATATGATGCATATCAGTTCCTTCAGTTTGATCAGTGTCAAAAGAACCATGTGCTTTAGGCCAAACATGTTCTCTATTCCAATAATCTTGGTAATTGTTACCTGATTGAATTTCTGTTTTTAATTGTGAACGACCAGTATATAAGAGTATTACGTTGTTTGAGTTATTAGGGTCTTCATCACTTACTGCAAGTGCAGTCCATAAATCTGTATAACTAAGTTCGTAATGATCGTCTATAAGTTCATGTAAAAATGTTTTTAAAGCATCTCCCATTAAAGCTTCTGCACCTGAATAATATGATTCAAATACAACAGAAGTAATTGCAGCAGTAATAGTGAATGTATACTCTTCTTCAATAACTAATTCGTTATATGAGAATGAAGCAGTAAGAATTACGATAGCATCACTTTCATTTTTATCTGGTCTTGTAACCTCTCCATTAACACTCAAATGTGTTTCATTATTTGAGGTCCAAGTAACACTTATTCCATCAACTGTGTCTGGTAAAGTAATGTCTTTTGTAATTACGTAATCTTCAAAAGATAATGAATCAATTGCATTATTAATAATTGTATTATCTGCACCAGAAGATCTTAAAATAACAACATTAAATATTTTTGTAGTAACACTATCTTCATACGTTAATACCGCAGTAATTGTTACGTTTAAATCTACTAGTCCTTGAATGATTCCAAACTCAGTAGTCAACGTATTATCTCTACTGCTTTGCCAGGCTATCTCTATACCATCTATATTAGTAGGTAATACAGATTCACTAGTTAATTCTGAATCGATTGTCAGCTCAGTTTTAACAGATTGAATTGTAGGTGTATCATTATTACTTCCAGTACATGCTCCAAGCGTTAGCAAAATTACTAACGTAAAAGCAAGTATAAGTTTTTTCATATATAATCACACTTTCTTTTTTAATTTAACATTACATTTTACACTATAAATCATAAAAATACTAATAGATTATATTTATGTTTTTTAAGTCTTTAATATCTATATCTTTTTTCTCATAGATGTAGTTGATTAGTAATTCGATTACATCTAATTGAATATCCTTTAATGTTTTACACTCTTTAAAGAATAAGTAGTCTCCACCACCAGCAGCTCTATAGTTATTCATTACAACACTATAGTTCTTATTATCATCAAGTGGTTCCCCTTTAAATGCAATATTACTAACTCTATTACCAATTGGTTTTCTTAAATCAATTGTGTAGTATATATTATCATACATATCATATGCATATAATTGTAACTTTGGAGTATTAAACTTAGGACTGAATATAGGTTTACCATTTTCTAATTCGAAAAATTCAGCTGATTTCTCTAAAGCGATTTTAAGAATGTTTCCAGGAACTTCTTTAACTACCAATGTATTAGGGAATACATAAGTTCCAATAACATCTCTTACAGTAATATCTTTTCTAAATCCTGATACAGAGTTACCTAGTGAACAAGAACTAATATCTGCGCCTGAATACCCAATTTGCACTTGATTTATAAATGATACTAAGGGATGCTTATTTAGTCTTGCTTCTAGTTGATCAGTAATTATTAAATCTTTTTTTGTTTTACCAATTGCTGTATCTAAGAACTTTTGTGTTTTTGCTTCATAATCAGTAATTAAATCTAATAACTCTTGATTAGCATCAAGTCCAACTGTATCAAGTATTTCAATCTTATTAACTTTATAACTCCATTTTTCAGATGTTTTAGTAAACTCAATATCTATAAGGCCAAGACCTTGGCCATTTAAAGCTGGTTGAGTATAGTAAGTTCCAAATAATTTTCCAGCTAAAGTACGATGTTGATGCCCTGTAAGTAGTAAATCAAGTCCATCAATTTCTTTTAACATTTTAGAACCTTGATTTTCTCCTGTATCATCAGTTGATAATTTGAATGTATCAAAATCTCTTTCAAATCCCCCATGATAATTTAAAATTATAAAATCTGGATTTTCTAGATTTTTAACTTTATCTACCTCTTTTTTTGCTGTTTCAAAAGCATCTAAAAAAGTAAGGTTTTTAATATGAGAAGGTTGTTCCCAGTTAGGAATATAATGTGTAGTTACACCTATAATAGCTATTTTAGGACCATCTTCAATATTAATAATTTTATATGGGTTCCCGTAAACAGGTTTACTTGATTTAGTATTGATAATATTAGAATTCAATATTTCAGCATCTAGATTATTCACATAACTTTCTAAATATTCAATTCCATAATTAAACTCATGATTACCAATGCTAACGTAATCATATTTTAAATAGTTATTAACTAAAGCCATAGGATTAACTGTCCCTTGATTTTCTTTGGCTTGGAAGTATGTTAAAGGACTACCCTGAATAGTATCTCCTGAATCTATTAAAATAGTAGACTCTGTTCTTAAACTATTTATAAGAGTACTAATTTGGGCTACGCCTGTGTTTTCAAACTCCTTAGTTGAATAACTTAATGGATAAACATATCCGTGTACATCAGAAGTTTGTAATATTCTAAGTTTATATGTATTCATATCTAACACCTCTATATTATTATATTGTTTCTTGTAATTATAAGCAATTAAATAAAAAAAGCTTTTTCAAGCTTTTTATCAATTTTATTCAAGAATACCCTACTTCAAACTTTAGCTAAGTGGTGGGAGTAGTTCACAAGTGTAAATCAAGTCTTGTAATTCTAACTGACTCAGTCCATAACATATTTTGTAGTTCTTTAGAATGAGAACGTTTATTTGATTTTACAACTACAGGATTGCCTTTAAATTGAAATAAACGGTTCGGACCGTAATATTCTCCATTTTTAGCATTAACATCTGTACAAGCTCTAATACCAGGCAGTGCCCCTTTTTCTTGGCTTTGTTTTACAATAGATAGAACACTTTGTAGTACCTTTACAAATCCACCTTTAATATGATGTCCTAAATTAGTAGAAGAAACACCAGGATGAGCGATTAATACTTTAATACTAGAATTTTGTTTTTTTAGTTTTTCTATTAATTTATAACTAAATAATAGATTAGCTAATTTAGATTGAGCATAAGCTCTTGATTTATTATATTTTTTATTTTCGCCATACTCAAAAGTGTTTTTATTAATATTCCCATAATAATGAGCAATACTAGCAATATTTACTATTCTAGAATCTTTAGTTTTATTAACTAAATTAACTAAACTCATTGTTAAGTAATAATGTCCAAAGTGGTTTACACCTATTTGAAGTTCAAGACCATCTTCAGTTTTACCATAAGGCACAGTCATTATACCAGCGTTATTAAGCAATATATCTAATCTATCATATTTCTCTAGTACCTTATCACTAAACTCTTTGATAGATTTAAAACTAGTTAAATCTAGGTGAATAATATTTAGTAATGCATTAGGAAACTCACTTAAAATTAGTTCTTTTGCTTTTTTAGCTTTTACAAGATTTCTACATCCCATAATTACTTTAGCGCCTTTAGAAGCAAATACTTTTGTCGCTTCATATCCAATTCCACTATTAGCTCCAGTAACTAAAATTACTTTACCAGTTAAATCTTCAATATCATTGATTGTCCAAATATCCTTTTTCATTTATACAACATCTCCCACATTTTTAATTTTACATTTTGTATGTTCAATTGAATATAATATCCAAATAAATCCTAAGATAACAAATAGAAGTGCAGCTATTTTCCAAATCAAATTACCACTAGGTAATACAATCGGACTAAAAGCAATGCCAACAGCACTAAAGAAAGCTATAACACAACCAGTACACCCAAATGTAAGCAATCCAAATAAGAATGTTAAAAATGGAATAGCATTACTACCTTTAGGTTCAACTTTAGTTAATTTAAAATTAATAATACTAAATGTGACCATTATTGAAGATAATACTGCAATTAGCATATTGATTACTATATGGATTGAAACTACAAAAATTCCAAATTCTTCTATCATTAAAGTATAATTTGTGTTCCCTTCAAAATCTAAAAATATATAAAGACCAAAAAAGAAAATAAAAAAACCTAAAAGATATAAGATGTTATTTCTTGATTTTGCCTCGTTAATTACTGCTCTTAACATCGTAATCACCTCATTAATATAATACCATAATATATAAGATAAAAGATATTGATAGACAATATTAGTACAATAAGGTTCGTTTTTCTTGCCATAAAGATATTATATGATAGAATAGGTTCTAAGTTTGATATAAGTAGGTGAGTATATGAATGAAATATTAAGAAATGATTTAAAGAAAATACCGATATTATTAATTGGATTTCTTTTACTATCATTTGGAATGATTTTAACAATGAAATCGGGTCTAGGAATGTCTAGTTGGGGAGTTTTACATCAAGGAGTATCATTAGTATCTGGATTTACTTTTGGAAAAGTGACTCTTGTGCTTGGATTAGTAATACTAGTTTTTAGTGTTTTATTTCTTAAAAGTAAAGTAGGAATAGGAACAATAGTAAATGTATTATTAATAGGTTTCTTATTAGATATGTTTAAATATTTAATAACATATGAACCTGATACTTATGTTTATCAAGGTATCATGTTCATAATAGGATTAATAATAATGACTTTAGGAAGAAGTATCTATATAAGTACGAAACTTGGTCCTGGACCACGTGATGGAATCTTTGTTGGTCTAAGTAGAATAACTCAAATAGATGTTAAATATATAAAACCTGCAGTTGAATTCTCTGTTCTACTAATAGGATTCTTATTAGGCCAATCAATGGGTATTAATTTAGTAGGACCAGGTACAGTAATTGCTGTTGTCTTCTCAGGATATTTAGTTCAGTTTTACTTTAAGAAACTTGGATTTAATCCTAAAATTGAAAATCAAAGGGATTTAAAAGAATATTTAAATTAAAAAAAGACACAGTGTAAAATTTGTGTCTTTTATTTTTTTAATATTCAGTCATTAATTTAAGATAATGATCTTTATTATTTTTAATATCTTCAATTTCTTTATCGGTAAGTTCTCTAATAATTTTCATTGGATTGCCAATTACTAATGTCTTATCAGGTACTACTTTAAATGGAGGAACAACACATCCTGCACCAACCAAACTATATTCACCGACTATTGCACCGTCTAATATAATACTTCCCATACCTATAAGAGCATTATCTTTAACTGTAGCCGCATGTATAATTGCTCCATGTCCGACAGTTACATTTTTACCAATATGAGTTGGTAGATCAGTATTAGTGTGAATAACTGTATTGTCTTGAATATTAGTATTTTCTAAAATTGTAACAGGAGCCATATCTCCTCTAACTGTTACGTTATACCAAATATTAACAAAGTCATGAATAGTAACATCGCCTGCTATTACAGCATTTTTGAATATTTTAGCTTTCTTTGAAATAGTAGGAGATATACCTTTATATTTTTCGATAATCATAAAATCACCTCAATTAACTATTGTATTTTTCTAGACCTTTTTTAAGAATATACATAGCTTTTTCCATATCTTTTGTATTAAGTACATATGCAATTCTTACTTCATCAATACCAAGTCCTTTTGTTGCGTAGAACCCTTCAGCAGGTGAAAGCATTATTGTTTGTCCATCAACATCAAATTCTTCTAACATCCAGATAATAAATTTTTCTGCATTATCAACTGGTAGTTTAGCAACAACATAAAATGCTCCACTAGGTTTTTCACAAACAACACCTGGAATATCTTGAAGAGTAGAATAAACAATATCTCGTCTATCTTGATATTCATCTTTAATCATTGCTGTATAGTCATCATCTAATTTATATAATTCAGCTGCTCCAATTTGTTCAAGTGTTGCAACACAAAGTCTAGCTTGACATAATTTTAATATGTTCTTCATTAACTCTTTATTTTTAGATTGAATACTACCAATACGTGCACCACAAGCACTATATCTTTTTGATACACTTTCAATAATGATAGTTCTATCTTCAATACCTTTTATACTACCCATTGAAATACCTTTAAGTCCATCAAATGCGAACCCTCTATATACTTCGTCAGAAATAACAAATAAATTATTTTCTTTAGCAATTTCTGCGATCATTTCCATTTCATCTAAACGAAGGATTGTCCCTGTAGGGTTACCTGGGTTAGAGAAAAGAATAGCTTTAGTTTTAGGAGTAATCAATTTTACAATATCCTCTTTACTAGGTAAATGGAATCCATCTTTAGCTAATGTAGTTATTGGTTTAATTTTTACATTAACTTCTCCAGTAAACCCATTATAATTAGTATAAAAAGGTTCTGGAACTAAAATTTCATCTCCAGGATTACAAATAGCAATAGTAGTAAATGTTAAAGCCTCAGATCCACCATTTGTAATTAACACTTCATCTTCATCAAAGATAATTCCATCACGAGCAAAGTAATCTCTAATAGAATTAATTAAAGTAGGCTCACCTTGACTAAAAGAGTATCTAATAACTCTAGTGTCATAGTTATTTATTGCTTCCATAAATTGTTTAGGAGTTTCAATATCTGGCTGGCCTATATTTAAATGAAATACTTTCTTCCCATTCTTTTTAACCTTTGTAGCAATTGGCACTAATTTTCTGACTGGTGACTCTTGCATTTCTAATATTCTTTTTGATAAAATCATATTATTATTCCTCCTCTAAAAAAATCAACTTCATTGTATCATTTGTTTTATTTTAAATCAACACTTTATAGATGAATAATAATGTAAAAAAAACATACTAACTCGTTCGATTTGCGAACCAATTTACTTAGTGAAAATGTTTTCATTAAATTTAGTGAAAAGTCAGAAAATTTATAAGATAAAAGTGGCTAAACTGAGCCATTTACATTTTAATGATATTTTTTTTATTTTTTTTTGTGAAAACGCTTGTTTTCTTTAAATATAATTGTTAAAATCTTATTGTATGTTCGCAAAAAAAATAAAGTGGAGAGGATTGTTATTATGAGTATTAAATTATTTATCCCAGGACCTGTAGATGTAGGTGCTGATGTACTAGAAAAATTATCTACAACACAAATCGCACATCGTAGTAAAACTGCGACTGAGCTTCAACAAAATATTTCAAAGAAATTACAAAAATTAATGTTTACTGAAGATCTAATTATTCTATCTACAAGTAGTGGTAGTGGAATAATGGAAATGGCTATAAGATCATGTACTAAAAAGAGAGCTGCAGTGTTTAGTATTGGAGCATTTGGAGATCGTTGGTATAAAATGGCAACAACTAATAATATACCGGCCGATGTATTCAAATCTGAATTAGGACAACCAACAACCCCAGAAATGGTAGAAGAAGCTTTAAAAACTGGATTATATGATGTTGTTACTGTAACACATAATGAAACTACTACAGGAGTTATGAATCCTGTTTATGAAATAGGTCAAGTAGTTGCTAAATATCCTGAAGTTATATATTTAGTAGATGCTGTAAGTTCTTTAGGTGGAGCTAAAATAGAAGTAGATAAATCAAATGTAGACATTTGCCTCGCTTCTACTCAAAAATGTTTAGGATTACCCCCAGGATTAAGTGTAGCTTCTGTATCAGAAAGAGCTATTGAAAGAGCAAAAACTGTTGAACATAGAGGATTCTATTTTGATTTAATTAATGTTGTTAATAGAGCTTTAAAAGATGCTCAGTACCCAACAACTCCATCAACTCCACATATGTGGGCGCTTGATTATCAATTAGATAAAATATTAAATAAAGAAGGATTAGATAATAGATTTGAAAGACATGCAAAAATGTCTAAAACAGTTCAAGAGTGGGCTATGAAACATTTTGATTTACTAGCTAACCCTGACTTTAGAAGTAATACTGTTACTACTATCTTAAATACTAAAGGTAACTCTGTTGGAGATTTAAATAAAGAATTAATGACTAGAGGATACATGATTAGTAATGGTTATGGTAATTTAAAAGAAAAAGCATTTAGAATTGCACATATGGCTGATCGTAAACCTGAAGATTTAGATGCTTTGTTAAAAGAAATAGAAAATATTTGGGAACTATAGGTGAGTTTATGTATAAAATACTAGCTAACGACGGAATTGATGCTTTAGCAGCAGAAAAGTTAATTGAACTTGGTTACGATGTTGAAGTTAAGTTTTATGATAAAGATGAACTTGTTTCTAAAATAAAAGAAGTAGATTGTATTATTATTAGAAGCGCTACAAAAATAAGAAAAGATTTAATTGATGAAGCTTTAAAAACTGGACAATTAAAACTAATTATTAGAGCTGGTGTTGGTATTGACAATATTGATCACGTATATGCAAAATCTAAAGGTATAAGTGTTAGAAACACTCCTAATAGTTCAAGTGACGCAGTAGCTGAACTTGCTTTAGGACATATGTTTGCTCTTGCTAGACATATTTATATTTCTAACGTAACAATGAGACAAGGACTTTGGAATAAGAAGTTATACAAAGGAATTGAGCTTAATGGTAAAACATTAGGATTAATTGGATTTGGTAGAATATCACAAAGTGTTGCGAAGAAAGCAATGGCTCTTGGAATGAAAATTATTTATAATGACTTCTTAGGAGAATCAGATAAATTACCTGAATGTAAATTTGTTTCTAAAGATGAATTATTAGCACAATCTGATTTTATCTCATTACATATTCCATTTATCAAAAAAAATGGGCCAACATTAAGTACAGAAGAATTTAATAAAATGAAAAAAGGAATGTATGTAATTAATACTGCACGTGGTGGAGTTATTGATGAAAATGCATTACTAGTAGCATTGGATAGTGGAATTGTTGCTAAAGCTGCTTTAGATGTTTATGAAAATGAACCTTGTAAAGATGAAAGAGTTTATACACATGAACTTATTTCATTAACACCACACATTGGTGCAGCTACAAAAGAAGCTCAAGCAAGAATAGGTTTAGAAACTATCGATGTAATAAAAGAAAGTTTAATTTAGGAGGATTTAATTATGGCAATAGTTAGACCGTTTAGAGCAGTAAGACCAAGAATAGATTTAGTAGAAAAAGTTGTGGCATTACCATATGACGTTATGGACAGAAAAGAAGCCAAAGTTATGGCTAAAGGAAACCCATATAGTTTCTTACACATCTCTAGGTCTGAGATTGATCTCCCTTCTTCAGTAGATCAATATGATAAAAAAGTTTATCAAAAAGCAAGAAGAAATCTAGATATATTCCAAGATGATGGAATATTAGTACAAGACGAAATTCCTATGATTTACATTTATCGTCAGATTATGAATGGGCAAGAACAAACAGGATTTGTAGCTAACACTTCAATTGATGACTATGTAAATAATATAGTCAAAAAGCATGAACTTACATTACTAAGTAAAGAACAAGATAGAATCAAACATTTTGATGCTTGTGATGCGAATACATCTCCTATCTTTATGACTTATAGAAGTAATGATAGACTAGCTGAAATACTAGAACAATGGACTGAAAAAGAACCAGAAATTAATATTGAAACAGAAGATGGAGTTATGCATATTGTATGGCCAATTACTGATGAAGCTTTGGTACAAGAAATTACTGAAGTATTTGATGGCATTGAAAGTTTATACATTGCTGATGGACATCATAGAAGTGCATCTGCAGCTAAAGTTGCTCTTAAAAGACGTCAAGAATCTCCTAACTGTAGTGGTGAAGAAGAGTTTAACTTCTTAATGTCGGTAATCTTCCCTGAAGATAACTTGAATATTATGGATTATAATCGTGTAATCCATGATTTAAATGGATTAACTGAAGAACAATTTTGTGAAAAAATGGAAAAAGTATTTGATATAGAAGAAAGTAAAGGACCTTACAAACCAATTGTTAAAGGTACTTTCGGAATGTATTTAAATAAAAAATGGTACAAATTAGTAATTAAATCTACGTACAAATATGGAAGAAGCCTTTTATCTAAAATTGATGGTACAGTTTTAGAAAGAAGAGTATTCAATGAAATATTAGGTATTAAAAACTTAAGAGATTCATCAAGAATTTCATTTGTTGGTGGTATAAGAGGGCTTAAAGGAATAGTGAAAAAAACCGATTTACATGAAGGTGTTGGATTCGCAATGTTCCCAGTATCTATGAAAGAAATTATGGATGTTTCTGATTCTGGATTAATTATGCCTGTAAAATCAACATGGTTTGAACCAAAACTTATGAGTGGATTATTTGTTCACCGTTTCGATAGTTTCAATATTATCGAAGGTGATGGAGAAACTAGTTCTGAAACAAAAGAATATATTGATAGCGTACTTGAAACAGTTAATAGAAAAGATGGAAATCAAAAAGAATTTGTTCAGGCAGTTACTGAAGTATTCAACTCTTTAGGACCAGTTTTAGAACAACATCCTGAGTATATTGATAATAATATTTTAGAACGTATTGTTGAACCTGAAAGAGCTATTCAATTTAGAGTTCCTTGGGTAGATGATGAAGGTAATGTTCAAGTTAATAGAGGATTCCGTGTTCAATTTAATGGAGCCATCGGACCTTATAAAGGTGGACTTAGATTCCATCCTACTGTTTATCTTGGATTAATCAAATTCCTAGGATTTGAACAAATCTTTAAAAACAGTTTAACTGGACTTCCTATTGGTGGGGGTAAAGGTGGATCTGATTTTAGTCCTTTAGGTAAAAGTGATGAAGAAATTAGAAGATTTGCTGAAAGCTTTATGACTGAACTTTATCGTCATATTGGACCAAACGTTGATGTTCCTGCGGGAGACATTGGTGTAGGTGGAAGAGAAATCGGATACTTATTTGGACAATATAGACGTATTAAAGGAGCATTTGAAAACGGTGTTTTAACTGGTAAAGGATTAACTTATGGTGGATCTTTAATTAGACCTGAAGCAACTGGGTATGGTGCTACTTATTTCGCGTTACAAATGTTAAGACACGATGGAACTGACTTTAAAAACAAAACTGTAGCAGTATCAGGATTTGGTAATGTTGCTTGGGGTGTTTGTAAAAAAGTTAGAGATTTAGGTGGTAAAGTTGTTACTTTAAGTGGACCTGAAGGATATGTTTATGATCCTGATGGAGTTACTACTCAAGAGAAAATTAATTACATGTTAGAAATGAGATCTAATACAGATGGTAAAATTGAAGATTACGCAAAACGTTTCGATGTTGAATTCTTCCCTGGTGAAAAACCTTGGGGTCGTAAAGTTGATTTAGTTATGCCTTCTGCAACACAAAATGAAATTCATCCAATAGATGCTAAGAAAATTATTGAAAATGGTGTAAAATATATAGTAGAGGG
This sequence comes from Mycoplasmatota bacterium, assembly GCA_030595255.1. GTDB lineage: Bacteria > Bacillota_I > Bacilli_A > Izemoplasmatales > Izemoplasmataceae > JAFGXW01. The sequence continues at coordinate 26,059 of JAUVDP010000016.1, forward strand.
TGCAAACATGCCTACTACTAATGAAGCTGTAGAAATCCTTAAAGAAGCAGGAGTAATAATTGGTCCTGGTAAAGCAGCAAATGCTGGTGGGGTTTCAACTAGTGCACTTGAAATGTCTCAAAATTCAATGAGATTATCTTGGACTTCTGAAGAAGTAGATGCAAAATTAAGAGATATTATGAAAAATATCTTTAATAGTTGTGTTAGAGCAAGTAGTCGTTATGGATTTGGATATGATTTAATTGCTGGAGCTAATATTGCTGGATTCGAAAAAGTTGCTGACGCAATGATTTCACAAGGAAAATATTAGTAATTATTCTTTTAAAATAAAAGGAGTGAAGTATTATGGGTTATGCATTAAAAGAAACTGAATACAGATACCGTGCCTGGACAAAAGATGGGAAATGGCAAATGGGTAAATTAACTACTGACAAATATATTACTATACATGAGGGTTCGAATGTATTCCATTATGGACAAGGTTTATTTGAAGGATTAAAGGCTTATAGAACAAAATCAGGTAAGATACAATTATTTAGACCTGAAATGAATTTCGAAAGAATTAACCAAAGTTTAGATAGAATTGTTGCTCCAAGATTAAGTAAAGAATTATTCTTTGATGCGATAGACCAAGTTGTTTTATCAAACAAAGATGATATTCCTGAATATGGACTTGGACAATCACTTTATATTCGTCCGTTTGTTATAGGGCAAGGTATGAACCTAGGTGTTAAACCTAGTGATGAATATTTATTTAGTGTATTTTGTGCTCCTGTTGGAACTTATTTTAAAGGTGGATTATCAGCTTTAGACTTTATTACAACAGACTACGATAGAGCTGCTACTAATGGTACAGGACAAGTAAAAGTTGCTGGTAACTATGGTGCAAGTTTATATCCAAGACAATTAGCAAAAGATGCTGGATATGCTGGAGTTATTTATTTAGATCCAGCAACACATACTAAGATTGATGAAGTAGGAGCTGCAAACTTCTTTGGAGTTACACACGATAACGTTGTTGTAACACCTAAATCATCTTCAATATTACCAAGTATAACAAGAAAATCTATTTTGTATTTAGCTGAACATGTTCTTGGGCTAAAAACTGAAGAGAGAGAATGTTTTATTGATAATATTAGTGAATTTAAAGAAGCAGGAGCTTGTGGAACAGCTGCGATCATTACACCGATTAAATCTATTACTCATAAAGGTAATAAGTATCAATTCAGTGATGGTGAAGTAGGGCCTACTATTACAAAATTATTTGAATTACTTTCAGGAATTTATTATGGTGATATTGAAGCACCTGAAGGTTGGATTAGAGAAGTAAAAGAAAAATAAATAAAAAAAAGGAGTTATCGATTGATAACTCCTTTTTGATTACATTAAATCTTTAATTCGTTTTGATAGTCCTTTTAGTTTTCTTTTAGGAACACTACATATAGCTATTCTAAGACCACCATCAACTTCAACTGTGAATATATTATTCTTTTGTAGTTTTAAGTTAAGAGCAGTTTTTTCTTTATCATCAGGAATCTTTATTGTAACAAAGAACCCTTCAGTAAATGGATATAATTCAAGTTTTACTTTTTTTGCTTCACTAGTTATTATGTGTGCTCTTTCTTCTAAAAGAGTAATATATTTTTGTTTCTCTTTTTTGTATTTTGATAGTAAGTAATTGTCATGAGCAATTAAAGAGAATAATTCCATGGCGCTATTATTAACAGTAGACCAAATACTACGAGCACTATATATTGCAGCATCTTTAAATGACTCTAGTTGTTTTTTATCTTTAGTAATAACAATTTGTGCACCAGATCGAACTCCATATGCAGTTAATGTTTTTGAACAAGAGAATGCGATAACTACCATTACATTTTTCTTTAAAGTATTATATTTAACAAAGTGATTTTTCCATTCATCACCGTTAGAATTATAATCAACATAAGCAATATCATTAAGAATAATCACAGGTCCTTTTTTACTAAGTTCATTTACGATATCGATAATGTCATCCCATTCATCTGGTCTTAAAGAATAACCAGTAGGGTTATGACATGGATCGTTAATAATAACAAGTACTTTTCCTTGTGAATCCATAACTTTGTTTAATGTTTTTTCAAAATCAGCTAAATCAAACTCACCATCTTTAAACATGTTATAGTCAGTTAATGTTAAGTCGTTTTCATGAGCCATTGTTTTATATGGCCCCCATCCTTGTGAAGGTTTGATAACTGTTTCACCAGGACTTAATATATTTTTAAGAGTACTACTAATAGCTCCAGCTCCACCAGGAGTTGCGATTATTTCACATTCAATCTTTTCTTCAAGGTTTCCAAATAGCCAGTTATATACGGCATCTCTAAATCCAGGATTACCTTGAATTGATGAAGCATATTTTGCTTTTTGTACTTTATCAATTGTTTCATATGGTCCCCAAACACTATTTAATGCAACGAATTTTCCATCTTCATCAAACAGAGTTCCAAGAGTTGCATTTACAACTTCATCACCAAATTTTTCTTTTGCGATATTAGCAGCAACTGCAGCTTTAAATACTTTATCAACCATTTTTTTACCATTGCTTTTTTCATTTAAAAAAGTATTCATATATTCACCTCTTATAGTATGTATTTTACTTAATGATTATATCATTTATAATATAATAAATCACTATAAAGTGCTATATTAAAATTAATATGTTATTAAGTATTTATAATTTATTCATTTATGATACAATTAACACATAGGAGTGATATCATGTTCGAAAAATTAGAAAAATTATTGTTAAAAGAGTACAACTATACTTTAGATACTTATAAAATTTGCCATGAAGATATTAGAAAAAGCAAAATTATTTTACCTTCATTAGGTTTATTTATAGTTGTAGCAGTATTGTATTTCGTGTTTAGTCCATTTGATTTTATTGTATTAGGGTTTGCTTTCTTTATTTTAGTTTTAATTCCACTTGCACTAAAAAAAGGTGAAAGATATGATGTTGTTTTGATAACACCTGAAATGTTAATTCAGCAAGTAACTAAAAACGAAGTTGTTGCTATAGCTTTTGATAATATTAAGAAATTTGGAACTGATAAAACTGGTGTTGTTATTAAAGATAATAAAAAGTCTATTTCATTAGATCCCGCAGTATTGGCAGATGATATTTTAATTATAATCGAAATATTAGAAGCAAAAGGTAAAACATTTGATAAAACTAAGGATTATATGATTAGACCAATAGAAATATTTATTAAAGATAATGAAATATCTATTATAGATATTGAAATAGAAGAAACATCAACTGAAAAGTTAGTTGAACAGAACTATAAAGACTATGCAATGCTAACACCAGGATTTATTAAAGATATTATTTTAATGAACTCTGTAGTTGAGGATTCACATAAAGAAGGTAATAATTTATTTATTAAGTTAAGTAGATTTGAAGTAAATCCTGGACATCCTGAAAATACGAAATTTGAGTCTCAAATTGCTAATGATTGTATAATGATTTTTGAAGATGTAATTATTGATAGTATTACTAAAAAAGCAGCTAGAGGAAAAGATGAAGAAATTATTGAGCCTTCTATTGATAATTTAACTGCTCAAATAGAAAAAGCTGTAATATCTGACTGGAAATATTTAAAAGGAACTATTGAACTACAGTTTTCAGTAGGTATAAATATTGTGAGAACTTCATTTGATTATAAAGAAGTAGTAATTGGTTGGAATGAATTTAATTAAACAGCACATTTGTGCTGTTTTTATTATTAGATATTTATGATTGTTGACTATATAACTTGATAAAAGTATAATTAGATTTAGAGGTGTAAATTATGGATGAAGCGAGAAAAATAAAAAAACAAGTACTAAAGTTTAGCTTCTACGGGTTCCTTAAGAACCTTCGTTTTTTTGATCCTTACTTATATTTATATTTTATTCAATCTGGTTTAGAATTTGCACAAATTGGATTACTATTAACAGTAAGAGAAGTAATTATATATGTATTTGAAGTTCCCTCAGGAGTTCTTGCTGATAGGTTTGGTAAAAAGACTGAGTTAATTGTAAGTTTTGCTTTTTATATAGTTTCATTCATTTTATTCTATCTTGGAGATGGGTTCTATGATTATGTAATAGCAATGGTTTTCTTCGGATTTGGGGAAGCATTTAGATCAGGAACACATAAAGCTATGATTATGGCATATCTTGATAAGAAACACATAAAAGATTCTAAGAGCAAAGTATATGGTAAAACTAGATCATTTTCATTGATCGGATCTACAGTATCAAGTTTGATTTCTATTATTTTTATTATTACTTTACCAAGTTTATCTTGGTTATTCATTATTGCAATAGTACCTTATATATTAGATATGATTTTAATTTTAACGTATCCTAAATTCCTTAACGAAAGAATTGATAATAGATTTGTATTTAAAGATTTCCTAAAGGAAAACGTGAATGCTGTTAAATATGTATTTAGTACAAGAAATATTAGAAGTTTATTAATTGGATCAGCAAGCTATAATGCAGGATTTAAATCGATAAAGGATTATATACAACCAGTAATAGTTTCAATTACTTTAAGCTTTGTCATATTCACAAGGTTTAGTGCTGAAGATAATACAAATATGTATTTAGGATTTATATACGCTATGATTTATTTAATAAGTGCTTACGCAACATTTAATTCACATAAATTAGTGAAATATGTTTCAAGAGAAAAAATAATTAGCTCAATGTGGATACTAAGTGGATTATCACTAATGGTTCTAGGATTTTACATAGATTATTTAGTTGCAGTATTAATAGTATTCTTACTACTTTATGTATATTTAAATATAAGAAAACCTTTAATGATTGAGAAAATAGGAGATGCAGTAGATAAAGAAAAAAGAGCTTCTGTATTATCAATAGAAAGTCAATTTACTTCATTACTAATTGCTATGTTTGCGCCAGTACTTGGGTTAATTGCTGATAACTACTCTATTGAAATAATGTTAACTTTAGTAGGTATTTCAATGTCATTAATCTTCATTTTTAGTTTAAGATATAAAGAAAAAGTAAGTGAGTAATATTTACATTATAGTTTAAGTAGATTATAATAATGAAAAGAGAGAGGTGCTTTATGGAAAATAAAGAGAGAGAGAGATTCCCGCAAAAAGATGAATTTAGCAAAAAGAGAAGAGAGCATAGAAACTACCGAGAGGACAATCAACATAGAAGTAGCAAAAGAGGATATGGATCTAAAATTATTGAAACAAAACTTTTTACTAGTAAAGAAGAATTAGTTGAATATGTAAATATTAAAGGTCAAGGAAGTGTAACAATCGAAATTTATAAAATTGAAGATGGACTATACAAGTTAGTAATAAAAGAATAAAAAAAGGAACTTTTTTACACTGTGTCAAGAAAAACGGACAAGTAAAAAGTAACTAATATGAGAATTGATACCTGAATTCTGAAGGTGTCAGTTCTTTTTTGTTATATTGAGGCCTTTCTTCATTATAATAATATATAAATTCATCTATAGTACTTGTTACTATTTGTTTAGTTTTATTTTTGATTAATCTAAAACATTCTTGCTTA
>JAUVDP010000005.1 GCA_030595255.1 Mycoplasmatota bacterium
CCATTCGCAGTTACAGGAGTTATTTTCTTCTTCCCAGCTAGAATAGCTTATAAAAAGATTCAACCTAAAATGGAAGAAAGAAGAAAACAAAGACTTGCAGATTATAAAGAAAGACATAAAAACGATCATATAGAAAAATAATTAAATATTAGGCTTTCATCACTTTGATGAAGGTCTTTTTAATTATTTAAATGTAATCATCTTTTTTTATAGTTGCAATTTTGTTACAATAATATTTAGGAGTGATAAAAATGAGTAACTTAAAAGTAGGTATGCCTGCATTAATGGAATTTGATACAATTAAAGAAAATTATGAATTAGCAAAAGAGTTAAATTTAGATTTCTTAGAATTAAATATTAATATGAGTTATTGTTTTCCAAAACCTGAATGTAGAGTTCAATTGCGTAAATTTAAAGATGAGAGTGATATTGATTTTACATTACATTATTATGATACAGTTGATGTAGCAACACCAAATGAGAATTATCAAGAGTATCTATATAAAGATATGGAACAATTAGCTTCTAATTTAGATGGTATTATAGATAGATTAGTTTTACATCTTGAGCCAGGTGCTTTTATGACTATTCATAGTGAGAAGAGATATGTCTATAAATATGACAAATCTTATGAATCAAGAACAGTGGATACACTAGGCAAAATAAGAGATATTCTTAAATCTCATAATATTATGTTAGTGCTTGAAAATGTACCTATTCACCCGTTTATGGAAAATTTATATAAGGTATTAGGTGAAAATAACTTTAATTTTTGTTGGGATATTGGACATGATAGAATATACAATAATTTACTATTCTCAAGCTTTAAAGAAAAGTATAACTTACAAGTAAAACATATGCATATGCATAATGTTAATAATATGAAAGATCATCAAGAGTTAGCACTAGGACAATTAGAAATTGAAAAATATATTGATTTTGCAAATGACAATGATGTTCATGTAGTTATTGAGGTTAAAGATAGTATTAATCTTAAGAGATCAGTAGACTATTTTAATAACTATCAAGAATCTATTAATTAAAATATAGAATTAGTTGATGCTGACTTGGTAGGATACACTCCTGTATAACAAGGTGCTTATGATACTTTAGTTGGTGATGCTTATGATAACTATAATCCATTTCCAGACGGTACATCACGTGTAACTTATCAGTTTATTAGTGATGATAGATTTGATCGTTTAAATGAAATATTAAATGTAGCAAAAGTAAATTAAATATAAAAGCTAAGTCCTAATTAGACTTAGCTTTTTATTGATTTAAATGGCTAAAAAAGGTAAAATGAGTATATATAGTATGACAAAAAAAAGTTATTCACAGGGAGATGATACTATGCCATTTAAAATAGTAACGAGATATTTTGATGTTGTTCCACTATTTAGATATAAACAAATTGAGTTAAAAGAAAGATTAACTATCATTTTTTATATGGCTGGATTTGGATTTTCAGTAATTGCGGTTGTTACAACATTTTTACTTGGAAAACCTTTTTGGGTTAATATACCGAATCTTTTATTACTGTTGTCTTGTTTACTTTTACCATTTCTTTATCCTAATAACTTTGAAAAAGTAGTAAAAATTGTATTATATTCAGTAGCTTTTATATATTTACCTATTAGTTATTACATTAATGGTGGAGACGAAGGAATAGGAGTTTTATATTTCTTAATGGTAGTAGTGTATTTTAATTTCTTCTTTGATGGAAAGAGATTAGCAAAGGTAATAAGTGCTGTCTTAGCACTTTATGTTGGAATTATTATAATGGGGTATATATATCCTAGTTTAATAACATATCATGTTACTGATGCATCAAGGATAATTGATATTATATTATCTTTTGTATCAATATCAATATTAATATCAGTAGTATCTAATATAATATTTTATAATTATCGAATTGAAAAAGATAATAAGGAATTCTTACTCAAAGAATTAAAGAAACAGAATAATACATTAGAACTCTTATCAACAACTGATCAATTAACTGAAGTTTATAATAGAAGACATTTTTTAGATGCCTTAAAAAGTGAATTTGATCATTTTGAATTATCAAAAAAACATTTCTATGTAATGATGATTGATCTTGATGATTTTAAAGTTGTAAATGATACTTATGGACATCTATATGGTGATGAGATACTTAAGGGTGTAGCTAAAGCAATTAGTTCATGCTTAAGAGAACATGATATTGTTGCTAGATACGGTGGAGAAGAGTTTTCTGTGATTATATCTCATAATACTTTAGAAAGTGGAAAAATGATTGCTGAAAGAATAAGAAAAGCAGTAGAAGATATGAAATATAGAGGTGAAAATAATATTACTGTAAGTATTGGGATTGTTAAAAATAAAGCAAATGATACTTTACTTGGGATTATGAAAAGATCAGATAATTTTTTATATGAAGCCAAAGGAAAAGGTAAAAATAGAGTAGAAGGAAAATAGTAAATAACAGTTCGTAATTTGAACTGTTTTTTGTTATTTTGATATTTTCCTTTTGAGGTACACTTTATATATAAAATATATTGTCGTTTTTTGTGCTTTATTATTTATATATGTTATAATTAAGCATGAATTAAATTAGAGTAAAAGAGGTGGTTATATGATAAGTATTATTATGGTATTAGTTTTATTAGTTGCTTTTGGTATTTTACCGAATTCTCTTAATATTATAGCTATTTCTGGGATTATTGTTATCCTTGCTTATAAGTTTAAAAACATGTTTAAAAGAGCTTATATTTATTATATAGTTGCCTTGTTATTGTCATCGGCTGCTTTAATATTTTATGAAAATGATTATTCTGATTTAATATTTGATGGATTAATTGGATATAGCTTTTTATTTGTTGTTATGATTTCTGGGGTATTGCCTGATAAATGGTTGTTAACTAGAAACTTAAAAAGAAATAGAGGAATGTTTTCTATTTTATCATTTATCTTTATTACACCACATGCCGCAAATCATGCATTTGGATTAGCAGGTGAAATCAATATTTTTGGTGTTATAGCTTATATATTAATGGTTCCTTTAACTATTATATCTTTTCAAGTTATTAGAAGAGAGATTAATAATAAGGATTGGATTATGATTCAAAAAGCTGCATATGTTATATATTTAAGTTTATTCGTCCATTTACTTGTTGTAGCTGATTGGGAGAATAAAATTATTTATGCAGTATTATTTACTTTGTATTTAAATAATAAGTTTATTAAGGAGTTAAAAAAATGAAGTTACTAGAAAAAGCAGTTTATTCAACCATTCTATTTTTAGCGGTTTATACTCTATTATCAATTACTTTGAGAGTGTTTGCTTGGACTAGTATTTATGTATCTCATTTAATTGGAGGAGTTGCTTCAACTATTATTGGAGTATTATTTTTTATGTATTTATTAATTAAAAAGCAGTGATGCTTTGGGTGGTTATAATTAAGAATTATTAGGAGGAAAAGAAATGTTAGAAATTTTATCAAGAATGCAATTTGCATTTACAATAGCGTTTCACTTTATATTTGTACCTTTAACAGTAGGACTAATCATTATTATTGTTATCTTTGAACTTAGGTATTACTTTAAAGATGATGATAGATTTAGAAAATTATCTAATTATTATAGTGATATCTTTTTAATTAACTATGCTTTTGGAATAGTAACAGGAATAGCTATGACAGTTCAGTTTGGAACTAACTGGGCACCTTACACTGTAGCTATGGGTGAAGTATTTGGGTCACCATTAATTTTAGAAGTAATAGCAGCGTTCTTTTTAGAGTCAACGTTTACTGGTATTTGGCTTTTTAGAAGACATAGGATATCTAAAAATCTTAGGTTGTTTACTGTATCAATGATTACTCTTGGAACATTGTTGTCAGCTATGTGGATAATTTCTGCGAATGGATTTATGCAGCATCCGACAGGAGCTTACTGGGATGGTAGTAAGATTATTTTAGAAGATTTTGGGAAGCTATTCTTTAATCCATATACTTGGTATATGTATATTCATAATCACTTATCAGCAATATTATTAAGTGGATTTGTAGTACTTGCGATAAGTTCTTGGCAAATGCTTAAGGGTAAAGAAGAAGATAAACATCTATTTGAAATAAGTGCTAAATATGGTGCTTGGGCAATTCTTATACCAGCTATATTATTACCGATTACTGGTAATTCATATTTAGATTATTTAAATACAGTTCAACCTGATAAGATAGCAATGATTACTGGAATTGATACAGGAGGATTAAAAACTGTGGTTAGGATATCCTTTGGATCAATGGTAACTTTAGGAACTATCTTTATCGCAATCTCAGCTTACACATTGATATTCTTTAAAAAGTATCTTAAATCTAAGACGTTACATAAAATATATATATGGCTTGTACCTTTACCATATTTAGCTATTATAGCTGGATGGATGGTTACTGAATTTGGACGTCAACCTTGGATTATATATAATATTATGGAAGTATCTGAAGGTATAAGTATTGTACCTGTAGAACAAGTTTGGTTTAGTATAATCTCTATTACAATCTTGTATGCGATATTATTCACTATGGATTACGTCTTAACAATAACAAGAATTAAAAAAGGAATTGTAGAACCAAGTGGAGGTGAAGATAATGAGTAGTGATACATTAATTAATATTACTTATACTATTATTTCATTTTCATGGGTTGTTTATTTAGTTCAAGAAATGTTTATAACAGGAGCTAGTGCTTTAAATATGGGTATATGTAAAAATGAAGAAGAGAGAAAACAAATACAAGTAGTTTCAGGACTTCATTTTGATGGAGTTGAAGTATGGCTTTTAGCTGCTTTAACAATAACACTTGGTACTTTTCCTTTAGTGTTTGGAACTACATTTACTTATTTATATGTAGTATTCTTCTTACTTCTATATGCCATTATAGGAAGAGGAGTATCTATTGAAGTTATCTATAAATTAGAATCAAAAAGATGGATTAAATCAATGGTTGTTACATGGACTATTTCTAGTATATTACTTATCTTTATATTAGGAGTTTATATTTCAAATGTCTTTTATGGTTTCCCACTTGAGGGTGGTGAAATGACTTCTAATTATTTTAGTATGTTTAATGTCACAGGAATAGCGGGTGGATTATTATTTTTATCACTCGCATTAGTTTCAGGGGCAGGATGGATAAAAATTAATACTATTGGAGATGTAGGAGATAAGGCACTTATTTTCATTAAGAAGTATGGAATTATCTATACGGTACCCATTTTATTATTATTAGTATTTATGGGGTTTAATAATACTGATGCTTCAATATTTATAGGTGAACTATTTAGTAAGTCTTACCTTTACTTTATTTTCCCATTACTTACAATAGTTTTTGCTTTATTAACTTTATATATGGGAGTTAAAGGAAAAGGAAAAGAAATCTTTATATTTAGTTTATTAACAATGGGATCTTTCTTAATTACTGGATTTACAGGAATGTATCCATATATGATTCCTTCGAATATAGCTCTTGAAAATGGGATTACAATTTATGATGCGGCAGTTTCAGATCAAGCATTAGAAGTAGTGTTAATAGTAGTCGCAATATTCTTCCCAATTACTTTTGCTTATCAATCATGGAAGTATATTAAATTCACAGATAAAGTTAAATTAAATGATGAATAGGAGGCCGAAATAATGGCAGCTAAAATTATGTTATGGCCTTCAGCTAGGTCGAAATTTGTAAAAGAAAAGAATATGGATTTAATATATAAATTGTTATTAGTACTTAGTGTAGTAATGGTACTAAATAACTATTATTTATATTCTTTTATGTATGCAGTTAAATTGTTATTAATGATTGTTGTTGCAATTATTTTAACAGTTGAATCAGAGATTTTATTTTATTCTCATGATAAAGATATTGATAGAACAGAAGCAAAAGCTTTGATTAAGAAATCATATCCAAAGCTTACTGCTTTAATATATGTATTACTAATACCAATTGGTACACCTTTATGGCTTGTAGGGCTCGGAGCAATACTTGCGACTTTCTTAGGTAAATTACTCTTTGGTGGATTTGCACATATGGTATTTCATACATCACTTGTAGGAGTATTATTTGTTACACTAGGATGGACTCAGTTGGTTGATGGTGTCGCTTTTATGACATCATTTGATAACTATTTATTAGAACTAATATTTGATAATGATTTCTTTAATAATACATTAAGTATTGGAGGATTATATGATCCTTCAAACTACACTACATCGTTAGGTATGTTACTAAATAATGATATGTATAGTTTCTTTGATGTATTCCATGGTATTGTACCAGGGATAATAGCACCAGGAGCCGTCTTAATATTGATATTTGGATTCCTATTATACAAAAAAGCTATTAACTGGATTACTCCAGTAACGATGTTAGGTACTTTCTTAGTAACAGCATTCATTATTGGATTATTAAATGGATACGATCCAATATATCCGTTATATCAATTATTCTCAGGTTCATTCTTATTCGTATTAATCTTTGTAGTCACAGATCCAATTACTACACCTATTCCTACTAAAGGAAAAATAATTTTCGGGTTAGTTGCGGGAGCACTCACAATGTTTATACGTCAAGGAGTTAAATATGAAGAAGGTGTAATATTCGCTGTATTATTTATGAATATGTTAACGCCTTTATTAAATCAATCACTTAAGGCTAAGAAACCTGTAAAAAAAGCACCTCCTAAAAAGGTAGGTGAGTAGTATGAAGAAGACTTTATACTTTGCAGTATTCTTATCAGTTACAGCAATGCTTGTAACAGCTATAGCGTATCTTGGATATAGCTTAACTGAACCTATTATTGCTCAAAATAGAATTGATAGTATTGAAAAGAATATCGCTATTTTATTTGATCCTGAAGATGGTTATTCAAGAAATGAGGATCAATTAGAAAATTCATATTTAGAAAAGAATTATAAATCAATCTATGAAATATATGAAGTTCTAGATAATGATGGAGAAATTTATGTATTAATCTATAATATAACTGCACAAGGTAGAAATGGAATGATTGATGCCTTAATCGCAGTTGATCCATATACAGATACTGTAGTTGTAGTAACATATTACAGTCATACTGAAACACCAAATATTGGTGAAAAATATACAAGAGATGAAGAGATTACTAAACTACTTGGACAATCTCTTGATAACGTTGAAGTTGACGTCATCACAGGTGCATCTACAACTTGGATTGCAATTGTAACGATGTTTGAGGATATCAAAACTCATTATAATGCAGAGGAGGTGCACATAGATGGCTAAGAAAAAGAAAAGATTAACTCCTAAACAAAATGTTATTAAAGGACTTATTAAGGAAAACCCAACCTTTGTTTTAATACTAGGTATGTGCCCAACTCTAGGAGTTACAACATCTTTAGAAAATGGTCTTGGAATGGGACTGTCTGTATTATTTGTATTAATATTAACAAATACTATTATTTCACTTATTAGAAACATAGTACCTAGTGAAATTAGAATACCTGTATATATCGTAGTAATAGCTTTAATAGTTACAATGTTAGAATGGTTACTTCAAGCTTATATTCCTAGTTTATATGCATCACTAGGAATATTCTTACCACTTATTGTAGTTAACTGTATTATCTTAGGTAGAGCTGAAGCTTATGCTTCTGATAATACTATCTTTGATTCACTTTTTGACGCTATAGGAATGGGACTTGGATTTACTTTAGGTCTTTCAACATTATCATTTGTTAGAGAGTTACTAGGAACTGGTTCAGTTCAATTACTAGGATTTACATTATTTGAAGCAAATGTTGCAGCTTCATTCTTAGTTCAACCTGCTGGAGCATTCCTTACTTTAGGATTAATAATTGGAATTATAAATACAATTAAAGCTGATAAAGCTAAAAAGAAAAAAGCTATTATGGATATTAAAATAGCAGCAGCATTAAAGAAAAAAGCAGAAAAAGCAGCAGCTTTAAAAGCAAAGGAGGAATTAGCAAATGTCTGATCTATTAACACTCGCGTTTACATCATTCTTAGTTCAAAACATTATTTTAAGTCAATTCCTCGGAATTTGTTCATTCCTAGGAGTATCTAATAAAAGATCTAAAGCTCTTGGAATGGGTCTTGCTGTATTCTTTGTAATTACGTTATCTGGTATAGTAACATGGTTAATTTATTATAAAATATTAGAACCAGGTGGAATTACATTTATGAGAACTATTGTATTCATATTAGTAGTTGCTGCAATGGTTCAAATCTTAGAAATGGCTATTAAGAAATTTAGTCCATTACTATATGGATCACTTGGTGTTTACTTACCTCTTATTACTACAAACTGTGCAGTACTAGGGGTAGCATTATTAAATATTCAAAATAACTTTACACTATCAGAAACTGTAGTATTTAGTGCATTTACATCTTTAGGATATACTGCAGTAATTATTATATTTAGTTATATTAGAGAACAAATGCTTAAAGCTCCAATTCCTGAAGGATTCAAAGGAATCCCTTCAGGATTAATCGCAGCTTCAATCATGGCCTTATTATTTAAAGGCTTTGTAGGTCTAATTTAATGTTAGTGGCTGTATTACAAATAGGAGCTATTGGATTGATACTAGGTGTATCAATTGGAATAGCTAATAAATATTTAGAAGTTAAATCACATCCACTTGTTGAAGCGATTTATAATGAGTTACCTCATTTTAATTGTGGAGCTTGTGGGAATCCTGGATGCCTTGCAATGGCAAACACTGTAGTTGATGAAAATGCACCATTAACTAACTGTAAACCAGGAGATGCTGAGATGAGAAAAACTATTCAAACTATTTTAGATGATTATAAATCAGGTAAATTAGTTTTTGAAGGTGACACAAAAAAACCAAGCTAAAATATTAGCACAAACGAATAATTCGTTTGTGCTTTTCTTTAAACATTGCTAATTCGTGTTATAATAGATTTGTTATTATGAAAGTTAGGTGTATTATGGAAAATATTGAGTTAATTGCAACTGCAACCTTTGGGCTTGAGGCAGTTGTAAAAAGAGAATTAATAGCATTAGGATTTACTGTAACTAAAACTGAGAATGGAAAAGTTACTTTTTTAAGTGATGTAGCTGGAATTGCTAAAGCTAATTTATGGCTTAGAGCAGCTGATAGAGTTTTACTTAAAGTAGGAGAATTTAAGGCGTTTACTTTTGATGAATTATTTGATAAAACTAATGCTTTAGACTGGACTAAATATATTCCTGTAGATGGTAAATTTACTGTTAATGGTAAAAGTATTAAATCTAAGTTATTTAGTATATCTGACTGTCAAAGAATTGTTAAGAAATCAATTGTTGAAAATATGAAAAAGAAATATAAAGTTGATTGGCTACAAGAAACTGGTGCAGACTATACTGTATTAGTATCTTTATTAAAAGATGTTGCGACATTAACTATTGATACATCAGGAACTGCTTTACATAAAAGAGGATACAGAGTTGAATCAGTAATGGCTCCTATTAAAGAAACTTTAGCAGCTGGTATGTTGTTACTTAGTTACTGGAGTAAAGATAGAATATTATATGATGTCTTCTGTGGATCAGGTACTATTCCAATAGAAGCTGCATTAATTGGTAGAAATATTGCTCCTGGATTATATCGAGATTTTGCTTCTAAACATTGGCAAATAATTGGTGAATCTGTTTGGAAAGATGAAATAAAAGAAGCTTTAAAAGCGATTGATCAAGATATTAAGTTAGATATATATGCTTCAGATATAAGTCAAAAGGCTATTGAAGCAGCTAAAGAAAATGCTGAAGAAGCAGGGGTACTTGATGATATAACCTTTACTAAACAAGATTTTAAATTTGTTAACTACTCACATGATTATGGAGTAATTATATCTAATCCACCTTATGGTGAAAGAATAGGTGAAGATGTAGAAATTAAAAAGCTATATAAAGATATGGGATTTAGATTTAGTAAATTACCAACTTGGAGTAAATATATAATCACATCATTTGAAAATTTTGAAGATGTATATAGACATAAAGCTGATAGACAAAGAAAACTATATAATGGAAAAATAGAAACTAGGTACTATCAATATTACGGACCTAGACCACCAAGAGAAGAATAATAAATAAAGGGGAAACAATATGGATAAGACAAAAATTGCTGTTATAGATTTTGATGGTACTTTGTTTAATGGAGAATCTATGCCATTTATTTGGAAAAGATATGGAGAGTTAGGTTATTCTAAAATAAGACAAATGAGAGCTTTATTTAAAATTATGGTTGTTAAGTTTTTTGCTAAAAGAAAGATGTTTAAAAAAGTAACAACTGAAGTTTATAAAGAGAGTGCAACAAATTATTTACTTAAAATGTTTAAAGGATTTACTAAAAAAGATATGGAAAAATTCTTTAATGAAATCTATGATTCTGTAGAAGAAAAATTTAACGAATATGTTATTAAAAGAATCTATGATTTAAAAAATGATAATTATGAAGTTATATTAATTTCAGGAAGTTATAATATGTTGATGGAGTTAGTAGCAAAAAAACTTGATATTGATTATAGTGTTGGAACACAGTTAAACTTTTTAGATAATGGGAATCTTGATGTAAAAACAAGATTGAATATTATTAAAAAAGAATTAAAAGTGAAAGAATTATATAAAGTATTTCCTAAAGAAGTAATAGATTATGATAAATCATATTCATTTTCTGATAGTATCGCTGATTTACCAATATTAGAAACTACAAATAAAAAAGAAGTAATAAATCCAGATGGTAAATTAAGAAAAATTGCTTTAGATAATAATTGGATAATTTATATAACATAATTTTTATATTAAAAAGCGGCTAAAAATTAGCCGCTTTTATAATGCGTTAATAAATAGTTACAAATAAGATACCTAAACCAAGAACTAATATTGTCCAACAAACGAAGAATATCCAAAATCCTTTAAGACCCATCATTTTAATCATTGTTTTTACTTTAAAATTATTAAGTAACCATGGAGGTCTAAGTATAATCATATAAGAGTAAAAGATACCAATAATTATTAATACTATTCCTAATGTATGCATTATCTCACCTCCCTATAAGTTACTTTTTTTAGCATAGATTTTCATAAACATTGTTAAGAATAACATGTTGTAAATAACACCCAATATAAAGTACGTAATATAGTTAAAGTTTGTTTGGAAATCTGGTAATAATTCTATTTGTATCAATCTAGCTGGCCAGAATCCTGGTGCGAATACTAAGAATACTTCTTGCCAGTTCATCGTGAAGAATGCAATTACTGGAAGTACTAATAGTAATCCACTCAATTTCATAACTACAAATCCTTCTACTTTATTTCTGCTAAATGAGTTCACTATTAATGTTAATCCTGGAGCTTGAAGAGCTCCAGTAAATGAGATTAATATAATAGACCAAAATGATGCATTTGGTAAAAAGTCTGTTGCTAAAGTAATAACTAATGTTGCTATAAATCCAAAGATAAATGCAACAACTAATTTTACTATTACATATGACTTAACTGAAATAGGTGTAATCTTAAGTGACATTAAAACTAAATCATCTTTATCATCAAGTAATGTAAATGCAATTAGTGCTCCAAAGATATAACCAGTCATTAAGATTAGAAACATAGCTAATATCTCTGGTGCTAAGTTATCTGGTTCAACTCTTTCTTCAATATAGTTAATTAGAAAGTAACCTAATGCGCCAAGCATTATTGGATATAATGCAAATACTAAATACATTTTATCTCTAAGCATATTATTTAATTCTGCTTTTATAACTGTGCCAAGCATATTTACACCCCGCTTTGTTTAACAGCGTAAGCTTGAAATTTTGGTAATGCATAGAAGTAATATAATAATATTCCTCCTATTGTTAAATACCCTAGACTAAAGAAATATTTATAATCATATTCAAATCCCCAGCCTTTAAATCCACCTTCAATAAGTATTTGTGCTGATTGAATTGGATTGAATAATAATACAAATTCCCAAACATCTCCACTAATTATACCAACTGAGTAGAAGATAGAAGGTACTCCTAAAGTAAACATAAATATCATAATGTTAACTAACATACTTGTAAAATCTTTTTGAAAATATGCCATTACTATTCCTAGTAATGTATGGAATGCAGTTGCAATGAATATTGCAACAAACATAAGAAAATAGTTTATACTAAGATCTCTTATAAATACAAAAACAATAATTATAAGTGCTGAAGCAAACATATTATGAACCGTGTTTGCTATTAATTTTGATAATACTAGTTCTTTATTAGATACTGGTGTAACTAACATTGTACTAATAGTTGATTCACTCTTTTCAAAAAACATTACTGATCCAACATACATAATTGCCATTAATGTTGCATCCATCATTAATACGAGTGGTAGTAGATATCCTAACCATTCACCATTCACAAAGAATAAAACTATTCCCCATATAATGGCTACTAAGACGCTAACTGAGGTCATATTATATTTATTTAATCTTTGTAATTCACCTTTTACTAAAACCCATAGTCTATTCACCATTTTTAAGTGCTACTCCTGTAACTTGTATAAAGATATCTTCTAGTGTTGTTTCACCACTATGTAATGTTTCTATTTCTTTGGTTTGTAAAAGGTCTAAGAATTCTTTATTTTTACCGATTCCATCAAGAGGAAATTCAATTCCTACTGTTTTTCCATTTTCTTTATATTCCATAAACATAGATCTTTTTCCGTATTTGATTTTTAGGTTTCTTGGAGTATCCATTTCAACAATTTCTCCTTCAACAATAAATGCTACTCTATCACATAACTGATCAATATCAGTCATAATATGTGAAGTAATAAATACTGTCCCACCATTTGCTCTAAATTCTCTAATCATATCTTTAAGGATCATTGCATTCATAGGATCAAGTCCGTTAGTTGGTTCATCCATAAATAGCATTTCAGGATTATTTAACATTGCTCTTACGATGTTTAATCTTATCTTCATTCCTTTACTATACTCACCAACCATTTTATCTCTATCTTCCCATAGATTTACTCTTTTCATTAATTCTTCAACATTAGCATTATTTTTATATAACTTTAAGAAGAAATTAATGTTTTCCATAGCTGTCATTTTAGAGAAGTGAATTGGCATTTCAAAACTTACTCCAATGCTTTCATAAAACTCATCACTAAATTCAGTAATGTTTTTCCCACTATAACTAATTTCACCTCTGTAGTCACCTAAAATCTTAATAAGTATTTTTTGAGTGGTGCTTTTACCAGCACCAGAAGGGCCTAAGAAACCGAAAATTTCACCTTCATTTATCTCAAAACTAATCCCGTTAATTACATCAGCTTCGCCTTTTGGGTATCTGTATTTAAGGTCTTCTACTTTGAACATTATTTATCACCTATTAGTATACCTTTCTCAAGTATAAATGCTATCTTATTAAATTTATCTAACATTCTATTATAATTAATCTCTTTATCAGTATTACTAAATTCTTCAATTGATATATTATTTATTAGATTAATTACCATTTCAGTAAATACTTCAGTATCAATATCAGGATTAATTCTTCCTAGTTTTTTATCTGATTCAATATATCCTCTATAAAACTCTTTAGCCTGATTTAATCCGTCATGCATAATTTCTTTATATATTAAATCTTTTGAAGAAAATAGATATCTCATCATTTTTATTCCTTTTGGATTATCTATAGCAAACTTAATACCTATTTTATACAATTGTCTAAATAGTTCTAAAAAAGGTATTTCATCTGGATTAGGGAGTAACTCTCCCATGTATTCCATTTTTCTTTCACCAAGAGCATAAAATACATACTTATATAGATCAAGCTTATTTTCAAAGTACTGATAAAAGCTCCCTCTAGGTATTTTAGCCTCTTTTATGATGCTTGATATTTTTACTTCATTAAAGCTTTTATTTGAGAATTCATCTAAAGCTGCGTCAAATATTCTCAATTGTTTTTCTTTTTTTAATCTTCTAAATGTTTGTTTTGGGATAGTACCACCTCCTATGACATGGTTGTCATACTTTAATTTTATCATTGCTTAAAATCACTGTCAAGACATATATGACAATGCTGTCACATTTACTTAATATTTTAATATTTTGGTTTTAGAAATCTTGTTAATATGATAAGATATTATTAAGATACTAATAGTAATTATTAGAAAAGAAGGAGAATAGAAATGGAAATTAAAAGATTTGAAGGAACAGGAAGAATGAGTAGAGTAGTTGAATATAATGAAACTATCTATTTATGTGGACAAACAGCAAAATTAGATGGGGATACAATAGAGCTTCAAACAGCTGGAACATTAAAAAAAGTTGATGATTTATTAAAAAAATATGGATCAGATAAAGAACATGTATTATCAGTAACTATCTATTTAAAAGATATGAGTTTATTCCAGGGTATGAACAGTGTATGGGATGCTTGGGTAATTGATGGGTTAGAACCAGCACGTGCAACAGTTGAAGCTGGAATGGCTAGTAAAGAAATTCTTGTGGAGATGTCAGTAATAGCCGCAAAAAAATAAAGTAATTTGGAGTTGAGTTTATGATATATATACTCGCAGGTATTGCGAAGTCAGGAAAGACAACTATAGCTAAAGAGTTTAATAAAAGGTTTAACATACCTTATTTTTCAACTGATTACATTATGATGATGTTAAATAGAGGTAATCCTAGTCTTATGATTGATCCTGAAGAAGGAGATCCTATTATTGCTAAAAAATTAGAACCTTATGTTTATGGTATGTTAAAGACCATGATTGAAAACAAAGGTGAATATTTAATTGAAGGAGTACATTTTAACCCAGATTTCAGTGCTGAATTAATTAAAGAATTTCCTAATGATATAAGAATAGTATATTTAGGATTTAAAGATACTAGTGTAGTAATGAAAATTTTCGAATTAAATAAATACAAAGAAGAACTAGAAAACGCTTGGTATAAATTATTCTCTGATGAAGAGATGGTTGAATTTATATCAAAATTAATTGATGACAGTAAAAGAGTTTATGAAATGTGTGATTATTACAACTTAGAATACATTGAGGTTTTTGATTTAAATTCTCAAATTAATGAAATAATTAATAAATTATATAACACTAAGTTTTAAAGGAGGACAATATGAAATTCTTATCAATAGTAGTTTATATTATAGTACAAATATTATTTATTCCATTCGCGATTATTGGTGTTTTTTTAATTCTAATAAAACAATTTACTGTGAGTAGATATCTAAAAATATCTTCAACTGCAGTTGATAATGTTAGCGTTAGATGGGCAATGGATATCTTTGATATTAAAGAAGACAAAACATCTACACAATTATTTAAACATTTACCAAATGCCTCTTTAATAGGGCATTGGATGGTAATGTATCCTACTTATTTAAGATATAAAATAAGTAATAAATATAATGGTTTCTTTTCTTCTAAAGATTCAGGAAAAGAGTTTTTTGGTAATCCAATAACTAATAGAACTATATATTTTGATAAGTATATTACTAATCACCAAGATACTGCGAAACAGTTAGTAATCTTAGGTGCTGGATTTGATACTAGATGTTATGGTAAGTTAAGTGGAGGATGTCCAAACCTTTATGAGATTGATTTGCCTAATACTCAAAAAATAAAGATTAAGACATTAGAAAAAGCAAAAATTGATTCGTCTAATGTAAATTTTGTTACTGCTGATCTAAGAAAAAGTGATTGGAGTACTAAGTTAAAAGAAAAAGGATTTAATCCAAGCTTAAAATCAGTATTTCTTTTAGAAGGAATAACTGTATACTTAAACGAGGAAAATGTCTTAGAAATACTTAATAAGATTTGTGAAATTGCCAGTAAAGATAGTGTTGTCTTAGTAGATTTCTATTCTACAAAATTTGTAAACTTTAGTAGACTTCCTAAAAAAAGTGAAGGATATAAATTTGGTTTAGATTTAAGAGATAGTAATAACTTTGAAGAGTTCATTAATAAAACTAATTTGAAACTTAAAAATCATAACTATTTAGGACAACATAATAACAATGGTCCTTTCATGGTAACCGCAGAATTAGTAGTTGAATAGACTAAAAGGAATCCAAAGGATTCCTTTTTAATATTTAAAAACAATTATTAGTTTTAAATGCAAATATTTAAATAATGATGTAAAATATATAAGTAATGTAAAAAGAAGATGAATGGAGATAGTTATGATATATGATGTAATCGTAATTGGTGGTGGACCCGCAGGTTTAATGACATGTGGTGTTTTAAACAAAAAAAGTATAAACTATCTTTTACTTGAAAAAAACGAGAAACTAGGTAAAAAACTCTTAATTACTGGTGGTAAAAGATGTAATGTAACTAATAACTTAAATGTAGATGATTTCATCTCTTCTTTAACTATGAAACATAAAAGATTTTTATATGGTGCATTAAATGATTATGGTCCTAAAGATGTATTAGAATATTTTAAAGAAAATGGATTAAATTTAATACTTGAAAATAATTTAAAGTATTTCCCAGAAACTAATAAAAGTTCAAGTGTTCTTGAAGTACTTAAAAGAAATATTGATCTTAAAAAAGTTAGACTTAATAGTTATGTAAAACGTATTGTTAAAAAGGAAGACATATTTATTATTAGTACTATTGATAATACTTATAAATCAAAAAAACTTGTTGTAGCTACGGGCTCAAATAGTTATCCAGCAACTGGTAGTAGTGGTGATGGTTTACTATTTGCTAAACAATTAGGTATCGATTATAAAAAGTTTACTCCTGCTGAAACTCATGTGTATTCAGAGTATGTTACTAGTAATTTACCTGATTTACAAGGAGTATCATTAGTTAATACTAAAGTAAGAATTTTAGGAACTAAAATTGAAAATACTGGTGGACTTGTTTTTACTCATTTTGGAGTTAGTGGTCCTACTATTTTACATTCTGCTGAATTTATATATGAAGAGTTACAAAATAGAAATGTTAGTATTGCTTTTGGATTAACTGAAAAAAGTAAAGAAGAAGTAATTAATTTGATTGAACAAGGAAAACAAGATAATAGACTAATACTAAAAATATTAGAGAAACTTACAACTAAGAGATTATCAAAAAAAGTTCTGGAGTTATCTAATATTGAGAATAAAAATATAAAAGAAATATCTAAAAAGGATATTAGTAAAATAATAGAGTTATTAACTAATTTTACAATTCCGATTGATCGAGTTCAGTCTAAAGAAAAAGCATTTGTTAATGCTGGTGGAATTATTACTAAGGGATTAAATCCTAAGACAATGGAATCTAAGAAAGTACCTGGTTTATATTTTATTGGAGAAACAGTTGATATTCATGGTCCTATTGGAGGGTTTAATGTAACCATTGCCTTATCCACAGGATATAAATGCGGTAATAACATATAGGAGGAAACTATGGCAAAAGCAAAAGTGTTATTAAAAGATGAACTATTTAATACTGAAACTATCTCTGTATTATCTAGAGCTATTAAAAGAGTATATAAACCTTTAGATGAGATAGCTTTTATTGATGAAATAGTAACTCCTTTTTATAAGTATGAGTTAAAAGAAAGAATATATTGGATTAGTGAAGTAATAAAAAGGCATTTACCAGATTCGTATATTGAATCAGTAAATATCTTGTTAGAATCTTTAAAAGATACTGATGGAGAAGGAATGCTCGCATTTTCTTCTTATCCAGATTATGTGGCTAAGAATGGGTGTAATCAAGAACACTTAGATTTTTCACTGGATATGTTAGGTATATTTACAAAGATGTTTTCTGCTGAATTTGCAATAAGGTTTTTTATTAATGATTTTCCAGAAGTTACTTATAATAAAATGATAGAATGGTCTTTAAGTAATAATGTTCACCAAAGAAGACTAGCAAGTGAAGGGCTAAGACCAAAACTTCCTTGGGCAAAAGGTATTTCATTTGATATAAAAAAAGGTGTAAAACCTCTTGATAATTTATATTATGATAATGAAAGATATGTGACAAGGTCTGTAGCTAATCATTTAAATGATATATCCAAGATTGATCCAGATTTAGTACTGTCTATTTTACATAAATGGAAAAAATTAAATAAGCAAAACACTAAGGAAATGGAATATATCATTTCACATAGTTTAAGAACTTTAGTAAAAAAAGGTCATAAAGAAACACTGGAATTTTTAGGGTATAGCTATTCTCCAAATATAGCTATTAGTAATTTATCTATTGAAAATTCTAATATAAGTATTGGAGATTCAATTCAGTTCTCTTTTGAGATTAATGCTTTAAAAGAAGAACAATTAGTAATAGATTTTATGATTATTTATCCTACGATAAAAAATAGAAAATCAAGTAAAGTATTTAAAATAAGAAAAATTATACTTAATAAAGATAATAGTGTTAAAATATCTAAGAAACATGCATTTAAAGTAATGACAACTAAAAAACTACATTCAGGTGAACATAGTTTAGTTATACAAATAAATGGAAAAGAATATGGAAGAGAAGTATTTAACCTTTCAGTTGAATAAAGAGGTGTTTAAATGAAAAAAGATTATTTGATATCACTTGGAGTTATATTTATTACAGGAGTATTAGTCTTTATTGTAACTAGAGATTTCTTTTTAGAATTTGCTAGTAAGTATAAATTATTAGGTGGATTTATTAAGTTTTTCTTTCTAGCTTCTATTGGTGATTTTATAGCAATAAGAATAAAATCTAAAGAATGGAAAATCCCTAGTTACATCTTAATAAAAGCTGTTGTTTGGGGATTAATAGGTATAGTAATAGTATTGATGTTTACTATTTATCCACTTGGAATTGAAACTCTTCAAGATGAAAATATACTACCGTTACAAGGAAACATATTCTTCTTCGCACTATTCACTTCAGTTATTATGAACTTTACATTTGCGCCTACTATGATGGCGTTTCATAGAGTATCTGACACATATTTAAACTTAAAATTTGAGAATAAAAAAGTATCTATTGGTGAAGCAATAGATACAGTTAATTGGAGACAGTTTATTAATTTTACTGTGTTTAAGACAATCCCATTATTTTGGATTCCAGCACATACAATTACATTCTTATTACCTGAAGAGTACCGAATAATATTTGCTGCAGTATTAGGAATTTTTCTTGGATTACTTCTCGGAATATTTAATAATAATAAAAAGACACCTTAATTTGGTGTCTTAATTTTTTTAATAAATTCTCTTTCTAATATATACCTTGTTATCTATGAAACTCCAAATAATTACTACTTGTGTAATTACCATTACTAATTGTAGAGATAGATACAATAAATCATAGAACATAAAGGTATTTCTTAAGAAATGAGGATACGGTCCTACAAATAATTCAATAAACCATTTTAGAAATGGTGTATAGAATGAGAAGAACCCGTAATTAATTGCTGCAAATACAAGGAATGAATTATTAATGTATACTTCATATTTTTCTTGTAAAATTATTCTAAAGGCAATAAACACATTGGTTACAGCTGAAAGAATTAGAATTAATTTAAATATTGTTAATATTGTAGATCCAGGTTCAACAGAGAACATTAATATGTTATATAAAACAAATGCTAAACTTGCTGCTATTGCTAAACTTGAAAATATTGTTAAATCCCTATACTGTCTAAAGAATATAATTAAAATTATATAAAACGGAGTCGACAATACAAATGCAATTGAATAGTCTAAGGAAATATATGTTTGATAAACATCAATTACTGAATTAGGGTCAGCATTTAAATACATTTGTTCTGCTATCATTGAAATAATAATACTTAAAATATAAGCAGATATAATAATTGCTGCAAATATGATTTTTTTAGCTTTGTTGTTCTTCAACATATTACCAACTCCCACATTACATTATAACATAGTAGAAATAGACTTTACACAATAATTACAACAATTTTTATATTGTTGTAATACGGCTTATCTAAGGCGTTTATTATCGAATAAATAAAACTAATTTTATCAATTTTCACTAAAATAGATTATAGTATTTTTAACTTGATAACTTTCTTTAAAATGTATATTACAAATTTAGTACTATGTGATAAGGTATAATTAGTATACTATGAAATAATTTATGTTAATGCATTTTTGTATTTTCGTAATAAATAATTTTTCGGTTATATATTCATAATTTAAAATAATTAAAATAATTTTATTGCATTATAAATATTTATTTGATAAAATATAATCATACAAGAGGTGATATTAATGTTAGAATTAAAAAAGATAAGTAAAGATTATAAAGTAGGAACTGGGACATTTAGAGCATTAAATGAAATTGATCTAAAATTTAATAAAGGTGAATTTGTGGCTATCTTAGGACACTCAGGTTGTGGGAAAACTACATCACTAAATATTATTGGTGGACTTGATAGATATACTGAAGGAGACCTAATCATTAATGGTACTTCTACAAAATCATTTACAGAAAAAGATTGGGATTCATATAGAAACAATAGTATTGGTTTTGTTTTTCAAAGTTATAATTTGATTAATCATTTAACTGTACTAGATAATGTAGAACTTGGAATGACATTATCAGGTGTAGGAAAAACTGAAAGACAAGAAAGAGCTATTAGTGTTTTAAAGAGAGTTGGGCTAGAGTATCATATAAACAAGAAACCAACATTACTATCAGGTGGAGAAAAACAAAGAGTAGCTATTGCGAGAGCTTTAGTTAATGATCCTGATATTATACTAGCTGATGAACCAACAGGGGCATTAGATAGTAAAACTGCAAGAGAGATTCTTGATTTAATAAAAGAGATATCAAATGAAAAACTCGTAATTATGGTTACTCATGAAGCTAAGTATGCAGAAGAATATGCTTCTAGAACTGTTAAGTTATTAGATGGAGAAGTAATTGAAGATACTGGTGAAATAAAGGGTATGCCTGATTTAGACGGGTATAAGCCTAAGAAAACATCTATGAGTTTCTATACTGCACTTAAGTTATCTTTTAATAATTTAAAAACTAAGAAGTTTAGAACGATTATTACTGCATTTGCTTCTAGTATTGGGATTATTGGAGTAGGGTTAGTACTATCAATTAGTAATGGGTTTTCAGGGATATTAGATGATTTAGAAAGTGATCAATTAGTGGGATTACCTATAATGATTACTGAGGGTGAATTAATGTTCCAAGGACCCCCTATCGCACAAGAAGAAACTGGAGTTCCTGATTCAGAAGAAGATGAAGTAGCTATATACGATTCTGATGATTATACACATGTTAATAATATAACTCCTGATTTTGTTTCTTACCTTGAAACAATGGATAATAATATATATACTGCACTTCAATATAACTATGGATATATTCCAAGGTTATTAGTTGAAGATGGAAATGTTATAAAACTTATAAATAGTATGAGTATTAATTTATCTAGTTTTATAACTCCTGAAGATGAGTTAGCTGATTATTATGATGTGCTTGAAGGAGATTTTCCTGCTAATCAATTTGAAGTTAGTTTACTTGTTAGGGATGAAAGAGTTGTAGATATTGAGGTAATGGAGGCACTAGGATTTAATACTAATGCCCCAGTTAATTTTGATGAAATAATTGGTAAAAAAATATATGTAGTTAATAACAATGATTTATATGCTGAATTAGGTGATTCATTTTTACCTAATATATCATTTGATGATAGTGATTTAGTTAATGCTGTTGAATTAACTATTACTGGAATTATTCAAATGATTGATGATACAGTTAGTCTTGGTGGAGATAATGGAATTTATTATTTATATGATTTAGAAAGTTCTTTAATAAATTCTTCAGTAAACTCAAATATATGTATTGCTCAAGACGCTAATAATACTTCAGTATTTAATGGTGAAGTATTAACTGAAGATGCTAAGTTTAATATGTTATCAACTCTTGGATGTAATGATGAAATTCCTAGAGCTATTAATATATACTCTGATAGTATTGATAATAAAACAGCTATAAAAGATTTTATTACTCTATATAATGAAGGTTTAGCTGATGAAGATCAAATAGTTGAACTTGATTTAGCTGAAACTATTGGTAATACAATGGGAACTATTATAAGTATGATTTCAATAGTATTATCTGCATTCGCATCTATTTCACTTATTGTTTCAAGTGTTATGATTGGTATTATAATTTATATTAGTGTATTAGAAAGAACTAAAGAAATTGGTATTATTAGATCCTTAGGTGGACGTAAGAAAGATGTTAGTAGAGTATTTAATGCTGAAAGTATTATCATAGGAGCATTTGCTGGAGTACTTGGAGTAACTATTACATATGTACTTACATTCCCAATTAATTTCTTCGCAGAGAAATTTGATGAGGGATTAAGGGGAGTTGCACAAGCAGACCCACTACATCTAATAGCTTTAATTCTTATCTCAACGTTATTAACATTTATTGGTGGATTCATTCCTGCGACTATCGCAGCTAAGAAAAATCCTGTAGAAGCTTTAAGAGTTGAATAATATTATGAAGGAATCCATATTTGGATTCCTTTTTTTATGCTTATAAATAATTAAGACATCTAATTATATGGTATAATGATTATAGATATTTTATTAAAAGGAGTGAACTTAAGTGGAAAAAATAGTAGAGAGATTGATTAAGTTTAGAGATGATAGAAATTGGAAACAATTTCATACTCCTAATAATTTAGCTAAATCAATTGCGATTGAATCTTCAGAGTTATTAATTAACTATCAGTTTGATAATTATTACTTTGAGCTTGATAATGTTAAAGATGAGCTTGCTGATATAATGGCTTATTGTTTAATGTTAAGTGATCATTATGGATTTGATATTGAAGAAATTATGAATGAAAAGATAAATAAAAATGAAGTTAAATATCCCGTAGATAAGGCATTTGGGAAAGCTAATAAGTATAATAATTTATAATGGAGGTAGTGACATGATAAAAGTTGTATCAGTTAATAGTAGTGAAGTAAGAGGAGTAAGAAAGACCCCTATTGAAGAAGGTGCTTTTAAGGCTGGATTTGGATTAGTTGGAGATGGACATGCATCAAATGAAACTCATAAACAAATAAGTTTAGCTGGAATCGAAAGTTATAAAAAACTAGAAAAAGAAGAAGGATTAGAATTAACTCCTGGATCTTTTGCAGAAAATATTACAACTGATGGAGTAATATTATATGAACTAGTTGTAGGTACTAAATTAGTAATTGGCGAGGTTGTACTAGAGATAACTCAAATAGGTAAAAAGAAACATAGTGTTCCTTTTAGAACAATGCTTCCAACTGAAGGTATTTTTGCGATAGTATTAAAAGATGGAATTATTAAAAAAGGTGATGAAATCACTTTAATGTAATTAAATAATAAAAGAGGAGTACATTTATTCCTCTTTTAATTTCGCAAGAAAATACTAACAATTAAATAAAAATTAATATTGCGTTTTAGGTTTATTCTATTTTATGCTATTATTGTATTGAAGAATTATTTTCAATAAGGAGATGAATCACATGAAAAAACTTAAAGGAAACCTGTTATACGGGCAATCTGGAGGACCAACAAGTGTAATTAATGCTTCTGCATATGGTATTATTAAAGAAGCTTTAGAACATAATGATTTAATTGAAGAAGTAATAGTAATGAGACATGGAATTAATGGAGCTTTAAATGAAGATTTTTACTTTATGAGTGAACAAGATGAATTTGATATTGAATTATTAAAACATACTCCTGGATCTGCGTTTGGATCTGTTCGTTATAAAATCGCGAATTTTAAAGAAGATGAAACTGATTATGTAAGATTATTATATTTGTTCCAAAAATATAATATTAAATATTTCTTCTATAATGGTGGAAATGATTCAATGGATACATGTTTAAAAATATCTCAATATATGAAATATGTTGATTATGAAGTTAGAGTTATTGGTATTCCAAAAACAATCGATAATGATTTACCTTATACAGATCATACTCCTGGGTATGGTAGTGCAGCTAAATTTATTGCTAATACTATGATGGAAATTAGTTGTGATATGTTAGCTTATCCTAAAGGAAAAGTTACTATAGTTGAAATTATGGGACGTCACGCAGGATGGCTTACTGCGGCTTCGCATTTAGCTACAGTTAAAGGATTTGGACCTGATTTAATTTACTTACCAGAGGTTCCATTTTCAATCGAACAATTTAAAAGAGATGTTAGAAGAGTATATGGAGAAAAACATCAATGTTTAATAGCTGTATCTGAAGGATTAAAAAATGAAGAAGGAATGTTTATTAGTTCTTCTTCAGCACTTAAAGATGCATTTGGACATTTCCAACTTGGTGGTGTTTGTACTAAGTTATCTCAAATATTAAATAATGAAATGAGAATCACTTCAAGATCTATTGAACTAGGTACTGTCCAAAGAGCGGCAGCTCATCTTCAAAGTCTAACTGATGTTGAAGAAGCAATAGAAGTTGGTAGACAAGGTGTTAGATATGCAGTTGCTGGTATTACTGATATAATGGTTACTATTAATAGAGTAAGTACTGAACCTTATAAAGTTAAATTTGGTAAACATCCTCTTAGTGAAATAGCAAACTTTGAAAGAGTTATGCCACCTGAAATGATTACTAAAGATGGTAATGGAATTACTGCTGAATTTATTACATATGTTAACCCGCTTATTCAAGGTGAAAATACACCATTGTATAAAGATGGGGTTCAACAATTTAGCATTATGAAACAAAAAAAACGTAAAGACTGAGAAATCAGTCTTTTTCTTTATAATAATATTAATTTATAAGGCTTCTTGTTGAATAGTTATAATATATATGTATACTGATATTAGTTATGTAAGTGTTGACAGAGGTGACAATATGAGTTTTTCAAGATTTTTTGGGCATGATATAGACTTCAATTTAGCAATACAACCATTTACATGGCAACATTATTTGTTGATGTTTTTAGGTGTCTTAAGTGTTGTTGTTACTTTGTATTATGCTAAGAACTTAAAAGCTTATAAATATGAAAGAATAATAAAGATTGTATTTGTTATTTGGTTATTAGCTTTAGAACTAGCTTATCATCTTCATTACTGGCTTTTTGGACTATTTAGTGTTCCTTTACATGTATGTAGTTTTGGAGTTTTATTAAGTGTGATTCTATTGCTTACTAATAATAAAAAGGTATTTGAAATATTATTTTTTGTAGGTATTTTCGGAGGTCTTTTAGCATTATTTATTCCTAATACTTTAGGATATACATACTATAATATGAGATATTATCACTTTATATTCTTACATATGAGTATAGCTATTGTTCCTATCTATTATTATCAAGCATATGGATTTAGAGTTAATCTTTTTTCTATCTATAAAACATTCGGATATTTCATACTTGTTTTACCACTAGTAGTGTATGTGAATTATGTCCAAGATAAGAACTATATGTTTATAGGAGAGAAACCAGCAATAATTGCTGGTTTATTACCAGAGTGGCCATATTATATAATATTATTCGCAGTACTAGCTTTATTAATGTTTCATTTATTATATTTTGTTTCTAATATTAATGATAAGAAATTTAAATAATAGGATACTTTATGTATCCTTTTTATTACTGAATTTTCAAGTCCTTTCTTTTGCATTAAGAAAAAAATAGACTATAATTATACGTATATCGAACATTTTGTAAACGGAGGAATATTATGAAAGATAAATTAAAAGTTATAAAAGAATATGTAAAAGAGATTTTAAGTAAAGAAGCGACAGGACATGATTATTTTCATAGTTTAAGAGTAATGAATAATGCAACTGAAATATCAGTTGATTTAGATGTCAATTTTGAAGTTATTAAGCTTGCTTGTTTAAGTCATGATCTTATAGATAAAAAAGTAACAGATGATACTGATAAATCAAAAAAAGAACTAATTAGAAAATTAGAACTTACTGGGTATAGTATCGATGTGATAAATGATGTTGTTAATATTATTGAAAATGTGTCTTATTCTAAAGGTAACGTACCAAAGTCTTTAGAAGGAAAAATTGTCCAAGATGCTGATAGATTAGATGCACTAGGAGCAATAGGTATTGCTAGAACTTTTGCTTATGGTGGAAATAATAACCGTTTAATATATAACCCAGGTAGTGAGGATAATAGTGATTCAATTTATCATTTTTATGATAAATTATTTAAGCTTACAAAACTAATGAATACGGCTAATGCACGCGCTATTGCTGAGAAAAGAACTGAATATATGAAAGAGTTTTTATCAACATTCTACAAAGAATGGGATGGAAAAGATTTAGAGTAAAAAGAGAAGGGCATAAAGATTAATTTAAGTTATAAAAAAAGTTAGAGACACACAAGTCTCTAACTTTTTTAATTCTTATATAAAATATCTTCGTATTCATCATTTCTTGTTAGTTTAGCTACTGCATATGAACAAATAGGAATTACTTTTAAAGCGTCTTCTCTAGCCATTTTTACAACTTCAGCTAATAGTTTACCAGCAATTTGTTTTCCTCTTAATTCAGGAGATACAAATGTATGATCAACTGCGATTACATTTTCTTTTTCATATACCCATGTAATATGAGCTATAAAGTTATCATTACTTTCACCTATATAAAATTTATTAGTTCCTTTTTTTACTTGAAATTCATCCATGTTGAATCCTCCTAATTATCTATTGTATATAGTATATTTGATTTACTAGTTAATTCCAAGTGATGTGAAACATTTTAACATTGAAAAGATATTATATTTAATGTAAAATACATATAAGGGTTTAAAGAGGTGCGCGATGAATAGAACAAGAAAAGAAAAAATCCAAGATTTTGTATTAAAACTTATAATTCCACTAGTTTACTTGTGGATGTTTTCAGATGCAAAGATATCTATAAAGAAAACAGATGAGATAGACTTTAAAAGAAAAGAACCTTATTTAATGCTTGCGAATCATACTTTTATGTTTGATGTAATACATGTTCCAATGCGGTTTAAGATACCACCATACGTCGTTGCTTCAAGAACTTTATTCACAAAACAACCAACAAAATTCTTATTAAGCGATGTTGCTCACTGTATCCCTAAATCTAAAGGAGCTAGTGATACTAGAACTGCTAGAGGCTTAATTGGAGCTGTTAAAAGAGGATATCCAGTTTTAATATTCCCTGAAGGAAATACTACATTTCATGGAAATACTAAGTATATTGAACATTCAACTATGAAGTTAGTTAAGAAGTTAAAAGTTGATGTTATTACTTGTAATGTTAAAGGTGGTTATTTATCTAAACCAAGATGGGCAACAAGTAAAAGAAAAAATAGAAGAGTTGAATTAAATTATGAAATTGCTATTCACAAAGATGATTTAGCTAAGCTAAGTATTGATGAAATTTCAGAAAAAATAAATGAAAAACTATATAATAATGATTATGAATATCAAAAGAAAGTAATGATAAAAAGACCTGGTAAAAAACTTGCTGAAGGGTTAGAAAATGTTTTATATATTTGTACAGAATGTAAGAGTGTTAATACTTTAGTAACTAAAGGTAACTCTATTACTTGTACTCACTGTAATACTAAGGGTAATATGGATGAATATGGTTTAATAAATGGATTTAAATTTAATAACCCAATTGATTGGGATGAATGGCAAAAAGAGTTAAAAGAAGAATTATATAATTCAATTGTTGATTCAACTGGGCTTCTATTCACTATTAGATTCAAAGATGATTCTGAAGAGTTATTTGGTAAAATAACGCTCCATTATGAAAAAGGATATTTAAAGATAAATGGAGCTAAGAATTTCACACTTAATATTAAAGATATGATCAATCCAATAATTACATTGAGAAGAGATTTTTCTTTCACTTATCAAGACATTTATTACTCCATTAAACTAGATAAGTTTGGAGCTAGTTTATTAAGAATTGCTCAAGATAAATATTAAATAACTAAATAATCAAATAATATAGTAAAAAGGCTTAATATTTAAGCCTTTTTTTGGTATAATTAAGTAAGCTTAAGGAGGCGAAAAATATGACAAAAGAACAATTTGATATTTTTACTACAAAGACGAATTCATTTTTGAAAAAAGCTAAGCTATATTATGGTTTATTCATATTAATATTTGTAGTTCTACTTATAGGTATGTTTTTCTACCCAGTAGTTTCTTTATTTATGACATTTATCATGATACTTACAATTATGGCAATGTTATATCAATTTGTATTTAAAGAATATATTTTTTATACAAGGAAACATGTTGAATACACAAGAATCTCTTATCATAAACAATTTAAAATAAGTGATGAGGTAGTAAAATTCTTTAATGAAAATGCTTTTCAAAATTTATTTGATATTGGTTATGAGTTAGTGCTTAAGAATGATGTTTATGTTTTAGCTACTAAGCCAATTGACGATACACCGTTTAATATAGGATTAGCTGTTTATTTTAATGATAATGAAACTGATGCAGTTTCTGCATCACCTAAAGTATTAAGTAATGAACTTACAGGATATATAATAAAAGCTTCTATTATTAAAGTTGTAATGTTAGTGTCAGATAATTTTTCTGAAGGAGAAAAAGATTATTTAAAATATAGTGCAGCATTTCATAAAAATACTGTAGTAATTGGACTTGAAAAGAATAAGAATACTTTATACTATAATTATTTCTTAAATGGAATGGGATTAAACGACTTCTTAGGTAAATTATTTAAAGTAGATTTAACGTTAGTACCATTTACTGATTTTGAAGATGTAGAATAATATGAGTGTATTTGAGATTGGAATGTTGGTGTGTTTTGGCTTTGCTTGGCCTATATCAATAGCCAAAAGTTTAAAAACAAAAAGTATTAAAGGTAAAAGCCAACTATTTATGTATGTTATTATGTTAGGATATTTATTTGGAATGGCTCATAAGATTTCAAATGATTTAGATTTTGTTGTATTTTTGTACGGAATTAACTTCTTAATGGTTTTTATCGATTTAATGTTATATTATAGAAATAAGAAGTTAGTTACTTTATAGGGAGTGAATTTATGGACACAGTTATAAGATTATCACTTATGATAGTTATTGGAGGATTTATTGGTTGGATAACTAATAAAGTAGCAATTAAATTATTATTCAGACCTGTTAATCCTGTTAAGATTTTGTTTTTTAGATTTCAAGGTGTATTTCCAAAAAGAAAAGATCAAATGGCAATTTCTTTAGCAGATACTATTGAAAATGAATTATTATCAAAAGAAGTTATTTTTAATAAGGTTTTAAACGAAGAAAATTTAGAAAATATTAAAGCGAATTTAAAAGAAACACTTAAAAAGAAAATTACAGAAATCATTCCTTCTATGGTAAGAATGTTTATGGGAGATGTTGATAAAATGGTCTCTAACTTTATAGATAAAGATGGAGATAAATTATTTGATGAGATGATTGATGAGTTCCAAAAAACAGGACTTGAAAAGCTAAATATTAGAGAGATTGTTAAAGAAAGAATTGATGAATTAGATTTTATTGAATTTGAAAAAATCATTTTTGGATTAATGTCTAAAGAGTTAAAACACATTGAAATTATTGGTTTATTTCTAGGAGCATTAATTGGTATTTTACAATTTATTATTGTCACATTTATATAAAATAAAACGGCTAAATCTAGCCGTTTTTTGATTGGAGTGGATTAACTCTTTTCTTGATAATTTGCTCTAGAGCATACCCTATTTTAATTAAGTTTTCTTCTTTGTATTTTGGAGCTAAGAAGTAAGTTCCTATTGGAATATTATTTGTTTCTTTACCTGAAGGGATAGTCATTGTAGGATATCCACAATGAGGACCAAGACTTGTGTAATTAGCAAAGTAAATTAAATCTAGATTATTTTTATCAAAGATTTTATCTATTACTTTTATTGTATCTTCTCTTTCCTTAATTCCTTTTAAGTACTCTTCTTCATTCATTCTTCCTGAAGTATTATATTCACATTCTTCTAGAAGTTTTTGTCCATATTTTAGACAAACAACATCATTATTTCTATTGAATTCTACAATCTCTTTTAACGTCTTAATTTTTGTATTATTTCCAAGTGAACTTAAGTAGTTATTAATATTTCTTTTAAACTCATATTTCATAACATAAAAGATATAATCTGTTTGTTTGATATTTAAATCCTTAACTATAATAGCACCAGCATCTTCCATAACTTTTACATTGTAATTAAAGACTTTCTTTTTAGCTTCTGATAATTTATCATAACGAGCTTTGTCAATTCCTATACGTGCACCTTGTAAGGCGTTTTTATCTAAATATTTTGTGTAATCAATAAACTCATCAGTTTTTTCATTAGTAATAGGATCATTAATATCATTAGATCTTATTGCGCTTAGTAAAATTGCAGCGTCAGTTACATTTTTAGCCATAGGTCCTGCGGTATCTAATGTTGAAGATATTGGAACAATACCTTTTCTACTTACAAACCCAAGAGTAGGCTTAATTCCTACAACTCCATTTTGAGCTGCGGGAGACATAATACTTCCCCCAGTTTCAGTTCCTATTGAAACTGGCGCTAAGTTAAGTGTTACACTTACAGCGCTTCCTGCGCTTGAACCTGATGGATCTATATCTAAGTTAAACGGACATAAGACTTCTTTACCAAGAGAACTATAACCGTTTCTCATATTATAAGACATAAAATTAGCGAATTCAGTTAGATTAGCTTTACCTAATATAATTGCTCCATTATCTCTTAATTTAGAAGCTATTGTAGCATCGTAATTAGCATAGTTATCTTTAAGTGCAAGACTACCTGCGGTAGTATGCATTTTATCCATTGTGTTAATGTTATCTTTTAGTATAACTGGGATACCATGCATTAATCCTCTTACTTTTCCTTCTAATCTTTCTTTATCTAAAACAGATGCTATATTTAAGGCATCTGGGTTTACTTCTAGTACAGAGTTATAATTGATCTTTCCGTTATCAATATTAACTATTCTATCCATATATATTAAAACTAAATCTCTTGAAGTAATAATTCCTGAATTTAAGGCTTCTTGGAGCTCTAAAATATTCTTCTCAACAACATCAAACATATTAACTCCTCCTTTGCATATCTATTATATCATATTTAAGTAATTAATAAGTTGAATTATTTGTCTTAAGCCCTATAATATGTTATTTTAGTAACTGTAAAAGAGGTGTTATTATGAAGGCAGATTTACATATGCATAGTACCTTATCAGATGGTCGTTTATCCCCTTTTGATGTTATTAAAAGAGCTAAAAAAAATGGTACTGATATTATTGCTTTAACAGACCATGATATTTGTGGGAATGTTGAAGATAATATAGCTTTAGCTATGGAACAAGGAATTGCTTTTATTCCTGGTATTGAGTTATCAACTGTTCATGAAAATAAATCAGTTCATGTTTTAGGTTATTTTAGAGATAATTCATATAAAAGTAAAGAGATGATATCTTATTATAAAGAGATAAAAGAAGCTAGAGAAAATAGAGCTATGAAATTCTTAACGAATTTAAAAGAAATTTTTAATATTGAAATTTCTTATGAAGAAGTTTTATCTTATTCAGATGGTATTGTTGCTAGACCTCATATCGCAAAGGCAGTAGTTAACAATTATCCTGAATATAGTTTTGATGATGTGTTTAGTAAACTCATTGGTGATGATTCTAAGGCTTATGTGCCAACATGTAAGTTAAGTGTAGAAGAAGGTATAGACTTATTAAGAAGAAACAATTGTGTTGTAGTTTTAGCACATCCTACCTTACTTAAACCACATATAAAGGATTATGTTTTATCAAGAAATTTTGATGGAGTTGAAGCAGTATATTTAAGAAATAAAGATGGAGAAGAACAACAGTTTAGAACTCTAGCTATTGCTAGAGATTTGATAATAACTGGTGGTAGTGATTTTCATGGTATAATTAATGACAGTAATCATGGAGATATTGGAGATGTATTTATAAAAGATGAGGATTTAACAAAATTTTTAAATAAATATAACAATTAATTAATATTAAGTAGTATAATATAGATAGAGGTCAAAGGAGTTGATTTTATGGGAAACAAGAAAATTTCTGGAGAATTAAGATACAAAGATAAAGGTCAAGTAACATACAATATTATAGAAGAAAAAAATAAGGATTTAAGAGATTGCCTTGAAATGATTTATGAAGATGATGGTAAAAGATATGATTGGCATTACTATTGGCAAGAAGATGGTAAAAATGCATTAGATCACATTAGAGAAATATCATATGAAAATATGAAGGCAGGATTTGTAAAACATATTAATAAACATGGATATATCCTTCACAAAGGAGAGTATCAACTATTGAAAGAATGTATCGTTATTTTCATTAGTCATAAAGACTATGTATTAGAACGTTGTGAAAGATTTGGACTTAAATAGAATAAATTAAACAAACATTTAAAACAGCCTGTTTTAAATGTTTTTAATATAAGGAGAATTTTATGAGAAAAGGAAAAATCATTAAAAACTTAAAAGAAAAATATGAGGTTAAAACTAAGTATTTTAAAGACTATGATTTAGAAGTATCTAATAAATCAAAAACCTATTATATTAAAGTGCTAAACATTTCTAGTAACCATCAAATTACAGTGAATTCTAAGTTAATCTGGAATATAAAAAAAGGAAAAGTAGATGGTATAAAATTTAATACTTTAGATTCAGTTCTTCTTAGTTTAAAAGAATTTAATAAGTTAGATAATAAGATTATTATATTTACTAATAAGCCATATAAGTTACTTAAAGCACTTAATGAATCTGACTTAATTGATATAAGTGCAGAATCAGAAATTAATGATATATTTATTACTTATGATATCTCAAAATTATTAGAATATATGGAATAAATTAATGATATTTTATAAAATTAATATACAAAAAAAAACACTCATATTGTATGAGTATTTTTTTTTGACGTAAATAATGATATAATAGAGTTGAGGTGATACTATGACTATTATTGTAACTGGGTTCGAACCATTTTTGAACAATGAAGTGAATCCCACTTCAGAAGTATTGGGACTACTCCCAAGTAGTATTAGAGGTAATGACATTATTACTGTTAGACTTCCAGTAGAATATGATCGATGTTTTGATGTTTTAAAACCATATATTGAAAAATATAATCCTGGAATGATCATTCTTTTGGGTCTTGCTCCTACAAGAAAAAATATTTGTATTGAAAGAGTTGCACTTAACGTAAGTAGCTCTAAATATGAAGATAACTCACAAATAATTAAGACCGAAGAAAAGATAATTGAAGATGGTAAAAATGCATATTTTTCTACATTACCAATGACAAAGATATATAATATTTTAAAGAAAAAGAGAATTCCAGTAGAAATTTCTAATACAGCAGGTTTGTACATTTGTAATAACGTAGCATATCATGTTTTACATCATATTGAAGTTAACAACATGGATATAAAAGCGGGATTAATTCATGTTCCATTTATGACAAAGCAAGTCAAAGATGATTCAGTTAATTCTTTACCGCTTGTAATAATTTTAGAGGGAATAATAGATACTATAAAGGCGACTTTATAGTCAGAAAAGAGGATATTATGGGAATTGAGGAATTTGTAGTTAAAGGTAAAAACGATTTAGATTTAAGTTGTTTTAAGATTGTTCCTGAGGGTGAAATTAAAGGAGTAATACAAGTTTTTCATGGAATGGGAGAACATAAAAAAAGATATCATCATTTTGCTAAATATATGGCGAAAAATGGTTTCGCAGTTTATGCTCATGATCATAGAAAACATGGTAAAAGTGTAAATAACCCTGAAGAAGTTGGTATCTTTACAAAAGAGGATACTTGGAAAGATGTTTTACTTGATTGTAATTTTGTGAATAGAAGAATTCAAAAAGATTTACCTGAAGTACCTATTATAGTAATGGGACACTCAATGGGAAGTATTATTGCTAGAAAGTACATTTCTAATTATGAATCAGTACCTAAAATGGCAATTTTTTCAGGAACACTTCCTCCTATTGGTATGGGAAGAGCTTGGGCTCCATTATTCCTTACTTCAGTAATGGGACTATTTATGAAAGATAAAAGGATTCCTTTTATTGCTAAATTACTAAATGATCCACTAAATAAATCTTATACGATAAAAAGAACAAAATTTGATTGGCTTTCTAATGATATTAGAGTTATTGACAAATATATTGAAGATCCACTTTGTGGATATGCGTATTCGAAAAAATTTTATAAAGAATTCTTTTATGCTATGCTGGATGTAAATAAATCAGATGTAATTTTAGAAACTAATGATATTCCTATGTTGTTTATCTCTGGAAAAGATGATCCAGTTGGTGATTTTGGTGAAGGTGTTAAAAGAACTAGAGAACTTTATAGCGGACATGGGTATACACAACTTACAATTAAATTAATTGATGATAACCGTCATGAAATAATTAATGAAAAAGAGAAAATAGCAACATATAAATACTTGCTAGAATGGATTAGTTCAAATATATAATAAAGATATATTTCATTTAAAGAGTCATGGAAAAAAATACAATAATTTATAATTAAGCCGACTTCGGCTTTTTTATTTATAAAGAATTCAATGGGTCATATATGGTCTACCTATTTATTTCTGGTTATGTT
Organism: Mycoplasmatota bacterium; assembly: GCA_030595255.1. Taxonomy (GTDB): domain Bacteria; phylum Bacillota_I; class Bacilli_A; order Izemoplasmatales; family Izemoplasmataceae; genus JAFGXW01. Next base: position 34,678 of record JAUVDP010000005.1, read on the forward strand.
AAATTGTAGTAGTATAAAATAAATATTCAAAAGGCAATAACGTGGAAATACGTTTACGCAAAGTCACAGAGCTAACGAAGAAATTCTATGCTGGCTGGTCCGCAATATTTGTTATGAAATATCAATTTATTTTGAAATTGCACTCAAAAATATCCTTTGATATCTTCTATATTGTGATAAAATGCGCGCCTTAGATACATTTAAGGCGTTTTTTGTTTATTTTTATACAATAAAATATTAGGAGGAAATTATGAGTGACAAGCAAAAAGGAAAATTCAATGTAGGTGTTGATCTTGGTACTTCTAATCTTCTAATTTATGTGGAAGGTCGAGGAACTGTATTCAATGAACCTTCAATTATCGCTATCGACAAAGCTACAAAAAAGGTTGTCAAAGTTGGTAAAGAAGCCGCAGAATTAGTTGGTAAAGTACATGATAAGATTGAAGTAATTAAACCTTTAAATGGTGGAGTTATTGCTGATATGGACATGATTCGTGAATTATTAATTTTTACATTTGAAAAATTATTTGTTTCAAATTTAAGTAAAATTAATAGATTATTGATATGCATCCCTTCAGATATAACTGACACAGAAAAAACTGCAATAATGCTTCTAGGTCAAGAGTTAGGAATTGATGAGACTTATATTGATGAAGAAATTAAAGCAGCAGCAATAGGTGGTGGAATTGATATCTATACTCCTTCGGGACAACTAGTTGTAGATATAGGGGGAGGAACTACTGACTTTGGTGTATTATCACTTGGTGATGTAGTTTTATCAAAATCAATTAAAATTGCAGGAGATTATTTTGATAAACAAATTATCTCTTATGTAAAAGAGAATCATAAATTAGAAATTGGTTTACAAACTGCCGAAAAAATTAAAATTACTTTAGCATCATTAACTGGAGATTTTCCTGTTAATGAAGAAGGGAATCCTTTAACTTATAGTGCAATGGGTAGAGATGTAGATTCAGGATTACCTCAACAAGTTATAATTCAAGCAGAAGAAATAAGAGAAGTTCTACTTAGTTGTTTTGATACTATTAGATCTACTTTAATTTCAACACTTGAAGCAACACCTCCAGAATTAGCTGGAGATTTAGTGGATAACGGAATATTAATTACTGGTGGAGGAGCACAAATTCTTGGAATTAGAAAATTCTTTGAAGATATAACTGGGACAGATGTACACATTTCAAATGGGCCTTTAATCGCTGTGGTTGAAGGTACAAAGAAACTCCTGAAGATGGATCGTAAACACTTCTTCGGAGATTATTAGGAGGATATTATGGCAGAAAAAATTGGATTAGGAATAGACTTAGGTACTGCTAACTTACTAGTATATCTTGAAAGAAAAGGAATTATATTCAATGAACCTTCAGTTATAGCTTTTGATCGCGAAAGCGGTAAAATAGTAGCAGCTGGTGTAGATGCTCATCAAATGCTTGGAAAAGTACACAGTAAAATATCTGTAGTTAAACCACTAAAAAATGGAGTAATAAGTGATATGAAAGCTGCTAAAGCTTTAATAGCATATGTATTAAAAAAAGTAGAAAATTTAACATCAAAAGAATTATCAAAAACTTCATGTGTTATTTGTTGTCCATCAGAAGTAACAAAGATCGAAAGAGATATTATGGTGGATTTAGCATTAAATACTGGAATTAGTGATGTATTTATAGAAGAAGAAATCAAATCAGGTGCTCTTGGAGCAAATGTTGATATCTTTAAATCAAAAGGAGTTATGATTGTTGATATTGGAGGCGGAACCACTGACGTTGGTGTGCTCTCATTTGGAGACATTGTATTATCTCGTACTATTAGAATGGCTGGGAATTATGTAGATACACAAATTGCAAAATATGTTAAAAAAGATTTTAAAGTAGAAATTGGAGAACTTACTGCTGAAAGAAGTAAAATTGAACTTTCAGATTTAAGAAAAGATTCTTCAGAAATTATAAATAGATATGCAGGTAGAGATATTGTTAGAGGAATCCCTAAATGGGTTGACATAAGCAGTAAAGATGTTAGAGAAGTTTTACTTCCTGTATATGAAGAAGTAGTAAAATTAATAAGCGCAGTATTAAAAGATACTCCTCCTGAATTAAGTGCAGATATATTCCAAAATGGAATATTATTAACTGGTGGAGGAGCTCTAATTAAAGGCGTTGAAGAGTTCATAAGTGATAGAATAAAAGTACCAGTAAAAGTTGTTAGTAATCCTTTAACATGTGTTGCTGAAGGATCTAAATACTTACTTAAAAATCGTGGGGATTATTTAGTTAATCCACTGCAATTATAGAGGAGTGAATAATATGGAAAATAGTAAACTTTTGAAATCAAAAGAGAAACTTATAAAAATTGGAATAGATTTAGGAACTGCAAATTTATTAGTATATGTTGATGGAGAAGGAATCATCTTTAATGAACCTTCAGTGATTGCAATGGACTATGATACATCAGAAGTTATAGCAGTTGGATATAACGCAGCTAAAATGATTGGTAGAGGACACCATGGGATTAAAATAGTAAGTCCATTAAATCAAGGTGTAATCTCTGATATGGAAGCTGCTAAAAAATTAATTGAAATAGCTATTAGAAAAGCTGAAAATTCAGATATTAAATTAAAAGCTTCGACAGTATTAATTTGTTGTCCAAGTGAAGTTACTCAAATAGAAAGAGATGCTATGATTGATTTAGCTCATAAACTTGGTGTACCTGATGTCTTCATAGAAGAAGAAGTTAAGGCAGGTGGAATCGGTGCAGGACTAGATATTTATAGTTCAAACGGATCTATGGTTATTGATATTGGTGGAGGTTCTACTGATATTGGTGTTTTATCACTTGGTGATATCGTAGTAAGTGAATCTATAAGAGTTGCCGGAAATCATTTTGATCAAGAAATAATTAATTACTTACAATATGAACATGGTTTATTAATCGGTAAAAAAACAGCACAAAGAATCAAGGAAGAAATTGGGACGTTGCGAGAAGAGCTTACAGAAAATAAAACAACACTTGCAAAAGGTAGAGACATTGTTTCTGGTTTACCTAGAAAAATCGAAGTTAGTCAAGAAGAAGTAAGAGCAGTTCTAATTGAACCTTTTAATAACATTTCAACAGCAATCCTTAAGGTGTTACAAAATACACCTGCTGAATTATCTGCAGACATAATTGTTAATGGTATGTTAATAAACGGAGGTTGTGCATTAATTGAGGGCGTAGACGAGTTTCTTGAAAAGAAAATCGGATTAGACGTTCATATTGCTAAAAATCCTCTAACAGCAATTGTTGAAGGAACAAAAGTGTTACTTCAAAATCGCGGAAACTATTATGTAAAGCCTGTAGACTAAAATGTATATGAAGAAGAGAAACATCCTTTTAGGAATATTGTTGTTTCTTCTATTGTCACTAATTTTCAAAACATTTCAAGAAAATGAAATAATTACAATAGTGATAAGCGTTCTGAGTACAGTGGTTTTACTACTGTACTTAAGAACAACTTCAGAAGTAAAATTTGTAATTGAAAAGAACAGAATTACAAATAGGTCAAGTAGAAATAATCTAAAGAATAGCTTCGTAGTCTTTTTAGAAATATCAAATCTCGCTACATATAGCCAATTCTATGATATTAATCTGAGCGATAAATTATTTGATCAAATTTATCAAGAAGCTATTAAGCAAGTAGGGAAAAGTTGCGTATTTTTATACAGAACAGATCAATTAGTGTTTATCTTAGATTTTCAAAATCAAACTGTAATTAATCAGGTGTTGCGCTATGAAGAACAATATAGAAGTGCAAAACAGATTATAAATCACTTATCTAAAATGACATTTAAGATAGACAAAAAAGAATCAAACTACGATGTTAAACTTGTTTCAGGTTGTGCATCTGTAGGTATAAGAGAAGAAATTCATTCTATTGAAGAATTAATAAAATTAGCTCACTTCTCAATGTTAAGAGCGAAGGAATTTAAAAAAGAAATAGTTGTAGCTAATGATGAAACACATATAATCAAACAAGACTTAGATAGCTTCAATAAGGAGATTGAAGAAGGATTTGAACTTGATGAATTTTCACCATTTTTCTTTCCGATTATTAATACTAAAACAAGTAAAATAGTTGGTTGTGAAAGTTTAGTAAGATGGAGAAAAAATAAATATAGAATTATAGAAGCATCCAAATTTAAAGATATTGCTGACGAGAAGAATTTGTTTGAAAAGATCGATAAGAGGGTTATAGAAAAAACTCTAAGCAATTATTCAGTATGGAGAGAATTAGGTTTAATTGATAAGGAATTCAGTATTACTATTAATCTTAGTTTAAAGAGTTTAATGCTTTTTAAAACTTATGAGTTAATAAATTTAGTGAAATCATATGATGTTGATCCTAAAAATGTTGAGTTTGATATTTCAGAAAATGATGTATCATCACAACCTGCTATCCAAGCAATCCATAATTTAAAAAAAGCTCACTTTAAAGTAGCTTTAGACGCATTTAGATCTAAAACATTTTCTTTATCATCGATAATGGCAATTGATGTAAACACTATAAAAATAGATAAATCAAGAATGCCAACTTCAGTTGATGAAGATAAAACATTTTTACTATATAAAACTATTACTAAGTTTTCTAGAGTAATGAATCTAATTGTTATGTCAAAAGGAATCGAAAATTATAATCAATTTAAGCTTGCACAAAAGCTTAATGTAGACCTTGTACAAGGATATTATTTCACGCCACCTCTAGATGAAGTAAACATCCAAGTATTTTTAAAAAAATACCAGGATGGTATCCTTACACCCTAACCGAAGAGGAAAATCCCCGTTTTCCTCTTCTTTTTATTTATTAAATATTGAAATATGTATAAAAACCGCTTAAATAGTGATAAAATATTCTTATCAGGGAAAAGGAGGATCAATTATGGCAGAAAAAAGCGGATTAATTGAGAAATCGTTAAATATTAATTATTTAAAAGTACAAAAAGCAGAAATAGGAGTTACTGAAAAAACTAGTGATCTTAAAAAAGGATTTCTAAAAAATACAGCAAATCACTTAAAGGATTTTAAGGCTGAACAAAAAGCAGTCGAAGCTCAAAAGAAAGCTGTAAAAGCTAAGTTTAAGGCTAGCTTAGATAGTGTTAACATTAATCATAAAAAACACTTTGGTGATTTATTAGAAAAAACTAAAGAAGTTGAAGAAAACTATGTAAGCGACCTTGAGAAAGTTACAGTTTCAAAAGAAACAGATGAAGCTAAACTTAATAAAGCAATTAAAGAAATCGAAAAAGATCATCTTAAAGAAGTTGAAAGTTTATTAAAAGGATATGAAAGTAATATCGCTAAAAGCAATAAAGAAAAAGAACAAATTGATGCTAAAGCATTATCTGATGTTGAAAACTTAAATAAAAAACTACAAGATGCAAAAGAAAAGCACTTAGAAAAAGTGTCTTCTTTTAATGAAAAAATATCAGAGAAAATAGACAAATTAAAAGAGTCAAGTGATAAAAAAATTGCAAAAGAAAATGCAGATATACTTAAAGAAGAAGAAAAAAATGCTAAATCAATTGAAGATTTAAAACCTGGATTCGATAAAAAATTAGCTGAAGTTGAAAAAAAAGTTGCATTAGAAAAACAACAATTTGATACTAAATATGTTGCAATTAAATCAACATTAGATTCTAAAGTAGCTAGACATGAAAAATTTATGAATAAGAACATAAAAGATAATGACCAAAGAGCAGCTAAACAACATAAAAAAGAAATAGCAATTTTACAAAAAAATGCTGATAAAGAACTAAAAATATTAACTAATGAACATAATGAGAAGTTTAAAGGAGTAAATTCTAAAAGAAAATTATTGATTCAAGAGAATCTAGAATCAATAGCTACTTTAGCTAAAAAGTTAATTACTGCTAGAGAAGAAAAACTATATCAAATTGAATCACATAAAGTTATCTTAAGTAAAGATGTTGATAGTATTAAACTAGAAACTGATTTAAAAGTTCAAGAAGCAATTAATAAATTAAATGAAGTTGAAAGAGATAACTTAATAAAATCATCAGGTATTGTTTTAAAACAAAAACTAGATATTGAACAAGAAGATGATTCTCAAGTTAAATTAAAAGTTGTATTTGATAAACAAAATGAAATTAATAAAATCAAAAGTGAACAAGAGTTAGCTATTAAGAATAAAGAACTTAAGCTTATTGATTCTAAATTAGAATTAAAAATTAAGTTAATGGAATTGAAAAAAGCAATTGAGTTATCTAAAATAGAAAATGAAACAAAAGTTTCTGAAAAAGAATTAGTATTAGATACTAAAGTAAATGAAGAAAATGAAATTATTGAATATCATAATATTGATTTTGTTTGTCAAAGCCAATTATCATCAGAAAACCTTTCATTCCAAACAGAGATTAAATCACTGTTTGAAGGTAGAGAAGAAGTTATCTTAGCTTATGAAGAACTTGAATTAGCTAATAGATCTTCATTAAAAGTAAAATTCTTAGAAGCTCAAAAAGCAAGAATTGAAGCTGATAAAGAAGTAGTTATTGCTAAGATTAATGGTGCATTTGAGACTGAACAAATCTTATATGATGAAGAAAGAGAAAAAGCTTCATCTAAAGACTTAGAAGAACTTAAAATTTATGAAAAAGAAGCAAATGATGCAATTAAAAAAATAACTGATAAAAGAAATGCCTTAGATCCTAAAGCTTATAAAAAAGAAATTAAGGATTTAGATAATGATATTAATGATAGTCGTAATGAATTAAATACTTATGTTCATACAAAAAGAGAAAACATTACTTCTAATACAGTATTATTTGATAAAGGTATCGCTGAAGTTAAGGCAAGAAGAGAAACTTCTATTGATGAAACAAAAGAATTCTTTAGCCAAGAACTATTAAGAATTAATGAAGCAATTGAACTTGTTATCAGTAATAAAGATAAAGAATTAAAAGAAGCTAAAAATAGACATCTTAAAACATTTGAAAATACTGCATTATTACTTCAAAATGCTCAACTTAGAAATAATTTATTAGTTGAAGAAACTACAGCATTTAAAATGAGTAGAATTCAGAATGAAAATAATGTTATTAAAGACTTTAAAGATATATTTGAAAAACAAAAATTTGGATTTAAAGAAGTTTACGATGAGAATCTATCAGAATTGGAAGCTAAAATTAGAAGTGAAGAATCTATAAGTAAAGATGGTTTATCTAATGCTGAAGCAAGTTATGAAGCCAAAGTTGCTGAATTTACTAGACACCTTCAAGATGCTGAAAATGCTGAAGCTAGTAAGTTAGAAAAACAATCTTCAATTCACAAACAAAACTATTCTACTATAGAACTTAATGCAAGTAACAAAGTTAGTAATATTAAAGTAGACTTCGTTACCAAAGAGAATACTTATAAAGCAAACGTTACTGAAATTGATAAAAATATAAGTAATCAATCTAAGAACTTTGAAGCTACTAAAAAAGCTGTTAAAAAAGATTATGAACTTACTTTAGCTAAAAATAATAGTGAAGTTAATTTAAAACTGCAACAAGATATTAAAGCATTATAATCACAAAAAAAAGGACTTTTTAGTCCTTTTTTATTTTGATTTTTCCTTTTTTAATTTCATAAATAATATCTGCATGTTTTGCTACATTCTGAGAGTGCGTTACAATAATTACACACTTCCCTTTTAAAGCTAAATCTTTAAATATATCAATGATTTCATCTTCAGTATCATCATCTAAATTACCTGTAGGTTCATCAGCTAAAATTACTTTGGAATTATGGACTAAAGCGCGAGCTATAGCCACACGTTGTTGTTCACCACCACTGATTTTTAAGACTTCTCTATCCGCAGTTTCTTTATCAATTCCTAAATTTTCAAGTATCTCATATGCTTTTTCTTTTTTATTAGGAACTTTAACTTTTTTAATATCCATAGCTGTGATTACATTTTGAATCGCAGTCATATAATTAATTAAGTTATATGATTGAAATATTACATTTACAAACTCTTTTCTATATTTTGTATATCCAATATCATTAATAGATTCATCTAGATATGTAATATCTCCATCTTGAACTGAATCAAGTCCACTAAGTAAAGATAATAATGTTGTTTTTCCTGATCCACTTGATCCAACAACTGCGTATAATTTACCTGTTTCAAAAGTAATATTAATATCTTTTAAAACAGCTCTCATTTTTTGTCCATCTTCATATCTATGATATAAGTTCTTTACTTCTATTAAGTTTTCCATCTTTTTCACCTAGTTTCTTGACGATAATATTTTTTTAGGTTGGAATCTAGTTATATATAAACTAGGTATCGCACTACTTAATATTATTATCATACTTCCTAAAGCTATTGTTACTAAAAAGTCATTGAATGAAACTGATACATCTATTTCATCTATATATTCAACATCACCTAGTGGAGTTAATGTAATCATTCCTCCACCACCGCCACCTTTTGGTGTATCAGTAGTTTCAGTACTTGCATCAGCTACTTCATTTTCAATTAGTACATCACCTAAATATCCACTTATACTATTACTTGTAGCTATTGCAAGTGTAAAAGCAACTGTTGCAATTAATAGTAATTCAATTAAGTATTGAAGACTAATTTTTATTTTATCTTCTCCTAAAGAAAGTAATACTCCAATTTCATATTTTCTTTCTTTTAAAGTGTTAATAATTAATAGTGTTAAAATTACAACTGCTGCTACAACTACTGCGATTAATACAATATCACTAAACGAAGCAACACTTTGTAAAGGTGCTGTAATGGCATCATAATTAACATCGTTGAATGTTAATGCACCACTACTTATTTCCTCATGGTTTAAAGTGCTTTCTTCTACAAATAGATCAATATTTAAAGGATCATCTAAGTAATATTTTGCGGTAGTTATTGTAAAATTTGAAGTATAATCTTGTCCGTTAATTGATAACGCATCATTTAACGGAATAAATACTTCATTATCAATAATGTTTCTACCAGTAGTTTCAAAGGCATCTTCACTATTGAATAATCCAACAATTATAAATCCTGTTTCATTTAACCCTTCTTGGTTTACTAGTGATAAAGTATCCCCAATAACTAAGTCATTTTGAAATGCGAGTGTTTCAGATATTATTATTACTCCTTGATCACTTCCTGAAAAGGAAGTACTCTCAAGTGTTAATTCATATGCTCCACTATCACCAAACTGATCTAGCAATATTGGATTGTAAGTTCCTGTTACACTAATTTTATTTATATTGGTATAGTCTAATGTTCCTACATCGTTTAACGGTAAGAAACCAACTGCTACTGTGCTTGTAGTAAAACTAAAGTTAAAGTCAGTAACATATTCACTTTCTGCTATTTCATACGCTATTTCACTTGATATAGGTGTAAGTAAATTATTTATCTCTTCACTTGAAGGTCTAGTTCCATACTCATCTCTATATGATCTAATGTAATCAAATAAATCAGTTTTATTTGTTGTTAATGTAATTTCAGGTCCAAGCGAGATTCTTGCTTGGTCCATTGCTTCTATAGTTGCACTCTTTATAGATATGCTACTTAGTACTAAGTTAGCAATCACAAATAGTAATGTTGCTAGAATAATGGTACGTCCTTTATTTTTAATAACGCTAATCCAAGATCTTTTAAACATAATTATCACTCCTCCAGTTAATTAATAATAATTATACTTTATCCATTTTTAAGATATGTGAAAGAGTAGTGAAGATTTGTAATTAAATTAAACTTAATTAAATACATAAAATTATCACAAGTATATATTATAATAAGTATATATAAGTAGGTGAGATATATGAGATCTAATATTAAAAGGATTTTATGGGTAGTATTAATTGTAATTATTGCTTTAGCTAGTAAAGCACTTTTTGAATATGTATATAATTTCTATGCAAGTAAATATTTACTTGCACAATTCTTCAATGTTGTATTTCATTATACAGTTACAGGGGTAGCTATCCTTATTTGGATTGGGATTGTAGCTAGTAGTAAAACAACACCTTCAAAGCTTCCTTGGCTTATACTTTTATTATTTGAGCCTTTTATAGGATTATCTTTATTCCTTACTTTTGGTAGGAACTTTAAAAGAAGTAGGAGATTTAGAACTCATCCACTTATCCATGATGGTAAGTATTTAACTAATGAACCTACAACTGATTTTAATGATCAGGGTTATCTAGATATTGATTCTGAAATAACTGATATATATAAAACTGCTTATAATATTACTAGTCACCACGCTTATCTAAATAATTCAAAAGCTTCAGTTTTAACAAACGGAAAAGAGTTTTTCCCTAGATTAATTAAAGAGATTAAAGCTGCTGAAAAATATATATTAATGGAGTACTACATTATTAGAACTGATAGAATTGGTAAAAAAGTATTAAACCTTCTTATAAAAAAAGCAGAAGAGGGAGTAGAAGTTAAATTAATTTACGATTCAATTGGGAGTGTTATGCTTAATAAAAAATTTGTGAGAAATTTGAAAAAAAGTAAAGTCAAAGTTGTTGCAAATGATAGAGTATACTTTGGTCTATTTAATACTAGAATCAATTATCGTAATCATCGTAAGATTACAATAATTGATGGTAAGTATGGTTTTATTGGTGGAATGAATTTAGCTGACGAATATAATAACGGAGTTAAGAAATTTGGTCATTTTAGAGATACTCACTTAGTACTTGAAGGATTAGTTATTAATTCATTAACTTCTCTATTCTTTAGAGATTGGTATTACAATACTAATATATTTATCGAAGATTCAAAATACTATAATGCTTTAAAAGTAGATGTTGAAGGATTAGTTCAAATCATACCTTCAGGACCTGATTTCCACTATCCTCCAATTAGAAATACATATGTTAAAATGATTAATAACGCGAAGATATCAATTAAGATTATGACGCCTTATTTAGCGCTAGATCAGCAGATGTTAACGTCTTTAATTATCGCCTCTAAAGGTGGAGTTAAAGTTGATATTATTATCCCTGGTATCCCTGATAGAAAATCAGTATACTTAGTAACTAAATCATTTATTGGTGAATTATTAGATGCTGGAATAAATATCTATTTCTATAAAAAAGGTTTCACCCACGCTAAAGTATTAATCTCTGATGATACACTTGCGTCATGTGGTACTTATAACTTAGATAATAGAAGTGCAATTATTAATTTTGAAGCTACAGCTTTACTATATAAAACTGGAGTAGATAAACTTATTAAAGATTTTAATAAAGACTTATCAATATCTAAACAAGTGAATCCAAAAAGATGGGGTAATAGAGGAATTACTAGTAGAATTGTGGAAGGTATGTTTAATCTATTTTCTCCACTAGTTTAATAAAAAATATATTTAATACATGAGGGTGATATAAATGAAAGCTATTGAAGTTGTAAATTTAGTTAAGACTTATGGTGACATAGAAGCAGTAAAGAATATAAGTTTCAGTGTTGAAAAAGACTCATTCTTTGCTTTTTTAGGACCTAACGGAGCTGGGAAGAGTACTACTATAAATATTATAGCTACTCTCTTAGAGAAGAACACAGGTACTGTTAAAGTTGCGAACTATGAGTTAGGTAAAGATGATTCGAGTATTAGAAGAAAGATTGGAGTTGTTTTTCAAGGTTCTATGTTAGATGACTTACTAACAGTTAAAGAAAATTTAGAAGTTAGAGGTTCTTTTTATGATATTAGTAAATATGAAGTAATGAATAGAATTAATGAAATTAATGAGTATTTAGAAATACTTTCTTTTATTAATCAAAGATATGAATCGTTAAGTGGAGGGCAAAGAAGAAAAGCGGATATTGCGAGAGCTTTACTTAACTGGCCTGAGATATTAATTTTAGATGAACCTACTACAGGACTCGATCCTAAAAGTAGAAAAGATATATGGAAGTTAATAGAGAAACTAAGAAAAGAAAAAGAAATAACTATCTTCTTAACTACTCATTATATGGAAGAAGCATTAGATGCGAATAGAGTAGTTATAATAGATGAAGGAGTAATTGTAGCTATGGGTTCTAGTGAGGAGTTAAGATTAAAATATTCTAGTGATAGAATTAAAGTTATTCCACATAACGGATTTGAAGAAATACTTATAAAAGATAAAGTTAATTATTATATAGTAAATGAAACAATAAATATTATTATTGATAGTTGTTTTGATGGATTACCTTTTATTGAAAAATATAAGGAACATATAAAAGAATTTGAAGTACTAAGAGGTAATATGGATGATGTCTTTTTAAATATTACTGGTAAAAGGTTGGTGAGTAAATAATGAATGTACTATATCAACTAGTATTAAGAAACACTAGAATATTTTTAAGAGATAAAGCAACTGTATTCTTTAGCTTTTTTTCAGTAATTATAATAATAGTATTGTATGTACTGTTTTTAGGAAAAATGCATTCAGACAGCTTATCTGAAGCTTATAATAATATTGATGGGATTGATTGGCTTGTAAGTTCATGGATAATGGCTGGTATCTTAACTGTTTCCACAGTTACTGTACCACTAAGTTCTATTGGAACTTTGATTAATGATAGAAAATCAGGAGTATTAAACGATTTTTATACATCACCAATAAATAGAAATGTATTAGCGCTTAGTTATTTAATTAGTTCATGGGTAATAGCTATTATAATGGTAATATTAAACTTTGTTGTAGGACAAACTTATGTAGTAATTATGGGTGGAGAGATATTAGGATTTGTTTCTACAATTAAAATATTAGGGCTTATATTATTATCAATTATGACTTTTAGTAGTTTGTTCTTCTATATAGCTTTATTCATGAAAACATCAAATGCATTTAGTACTCTAGCTACTTTAGTAGGGACATTTATAGGATTCCTTGGAGGAATCTATATACCTATTGGTGTACTAAGTAAGAATATCCAAACAGTAATGAATTTATTACCAAGCGCACATAGTGTAACTTTGATGAGAAATGTTTATATGGAAGGTGCAATTGATAAAGTGTTTGGAAATGCGCCTGCAGAAGCATTTGAAAGCTATTCATTTATGTTTGGTCTTGAGGTTAATATTGGAGACCATTTGATGAGTCATTTCTCATTAGTAATCAGTATGATAGCATTTGGATTGTTCTTTTATGTGTTAAGTGTTATTAAGTTGTCAAAATCTAAGTTATAATAATTCATAAGATATACATATGTTTAAGATATAATATAAATATGGAGGTGAACAAATGGGACTATTTAAAAGAAAAAAGAAACAAGAAGATGAACGAACTGATCTTGAAAAGAAATTTGAAGATGTAGGTCAAGAGGCAGGTAAAAAAACCGGAGTATTTGTTCAAAAAAGCATAGACAAGTTTGAAGAAGTAAAAGTAAAAGTAAATGCGGATGAAAAGATGGAAAAAGTTAAAGAGTTCGCTTTAAAGGCAGAAGACAAGATTGATGAGATTGTTGATAAAGCAACAAAGGCATCAAAAGAAACTTATGATAAAGTTAAAGAAAAAGTAGGGAAATAATATTTCCCTTCTTTTTAAATTAAGTAAAGGAGGATTATTATGGATTTATTACTATCTATAGATTTTACATCTTTTGTAGATAAAGCTATATTGTTTTTAGGAAATTATGGATTCATAATTGTTATAGTGTTTGGGATAGCTCATCCAATACTTGAAAATCCATTATCTTTGTTTAATTTGGCTTTAGCTATTACACTTTTAGGTACAGGACTAGGTTATATAGTAGTCTTTGTTTCTAATATAATTGGTATATTAATTCTTTACTTTTTAGTTATAAAATTCAAAGATAAATATCAAGAAGCAATTGAAGAAAAAAAGATGGCAGATAAGGCGTTAATGTGGATAAAGAATACAGCTATATGGAGACACATAATAGTAATTGGAGTACCAATGGTTCCTACCTATCCTGTAAAAGTCGCAGTACCTTTATCAGGGGTAGAATTTAAAAAATATATGGTTACGTTAGTTGGAGCTTATTTATTTTTATTCTTTGGGAATACTTTAATATACTATGGAGTATTAGGAATTGTGACTGATAATATTCCTAATTATGTATCATTTACATTATTATCTTTATTTGTGGTGTATATTTACTTCGGACATAGAATTTTTTATAAAGAGAAACTAGATCAATTAGGAGAGTAGATTACTCTCCTTTTATTTATAAAAATTTGCGATATACTTCTCTATTTAGAAAAATTATAATACAATAAATTGAGGTGATAAATATGTCAGTAGAAATGACAAGAAATATATTAACATTGATAGACATAAAAAAAGTTGGAGATGACTACTATATATTCAATTTTGAAATGCCTGAGGGAATTGAGTTTAAAGAAGGACAATATGGTTCATTCAAACATGTAGATAAAGAAATAGAAGGTAGAAAAGTAAGAGCTTTAAGCTATGCGTCAGGAATTAAAGAAAAGATATTTAAGATTGGTACAAGAATTATAGATAAACCAAGTGATTTTAAAGCTAAGATGTTAGAATTACAACCAGGAGATAAAATGACTGTTGACGGACCTCTTGGCGACTTTACTTTAGAAGAAGATTACAATAGTGTATTCTTAGCCGCTGGGATTGGTATTACTCCTATTAGAGGATTACTAAAACAATTAGAGGGCTTAAATTACACAAAAGAAGCTACATTAGTATATGCTGAACATAGACAGTTTTATTGTTTTGTTGATGATTTTAGTAAAATGAAAAATGTAAATGTTAAGTATGAAAAAACAGGAGAAAATATGAAATCAACTGCGGCAATTATGGGAGCTAAATATAAAAATGATGCTTTCTACTACGTATCTGGAAATCCTGGATATGTAACTGCGGTTACTTCAATACTTCAAGGTGAAGGTGTAGATCCAAAACAAATTAAATTTGATAAGTTTACAGGATATTAAAAAAAGTAGCATATTTGCTACTTTTTTCATATAATAAGAGGTGCGAGGTGGTAATATGAAAAAGATTGATAATTATAAAGTTATTTCTACAACTTCAGGAGATAAAGGACTTTCAAAGAACTACTCTAATGTAGAACTTTCTAAAAGTAATATCTTATTTGAAGCTTTAGGTAATATAGATGAACTAAGTAGTTATTTAGGACATTTATATCATATGACAGATGATCAAGATATAATAAGATTAATACAACAAAAACTACAAAATATTAGTTCTTTAATTGCGACATCTGATGATTCAGCTAGAAGAGAAAGTATTTCAAAAATTACTAAACATGATATTGAAGTAATTGAAGAATTAGAACAAAGACTTTTATCCAACACTGTTATAGAACCGTTATTTGTACTTCCGGGAAGTGATACTTCTTTAATTGGTTCTTATTATGATTTAGCTAGATCTATTACTAGACGAGCTGAAAGAAGCTTAGTAATGTTCACAGAAATTAATAGAAGAACTGATTTAGATTATTGTTTAATGTATTTAAATAGACTAAGTGATTTGTTATTTATTTACGCAAGAAGTTTAGCTCCAAGAAAATAATAAATAAAAAAACCGTATAATTGTATACGGTTTTTTATTTTATTTTTTTCAGTGAATGTATAATAATACTTTAGTTTGATAAAAAATAATACTTTAAGTTGTTATTATAACACTAAAATAATTTTATTTTAAATTAGTCTAAAATTGTATCCAATCCACTTACTTTACGAGTTCCTTCATACCCAACGAAAGTCATTGGAGAGTATGCAGAATGTGAATAAATATCAAAGATTGCAGCATTTGCATCATCATTGATTAAATTCATAAATGCGATTTGTAATGCTTCAGCTAATTTAACATTGATGTGTCCACCAACTTGAATACCATCATTTGCGATTGGTACAGTTACAGCGATTACATCAGTTAATGCGAAGATATCTCCAGCAGTGAATGGATTATGCATACGAGCATCTCCATAAATAGCAGCGATATCGCAAGTTTCAGCTTCTAAAGCAGATATAGAACCACCGTAACCACCAGCATCAGTAGCATTAGGCATATCTTCTATAGTTTTACTAAAGTTTTCAGTTAACCATAAGTTTGGATAAATATAACTAGCACTTGAAGTTGCTCCACCTGTACAGAATGAAACATCTTTAATATCGTCCCAAGTTAAATCGTCTCCACCATTAATAATTGCAGCTAACGTTCTACCAGCAGGTGAAGGTCCAGCGATTAATAATGATAAATAAGTAGTTGCATCTTTAGAATTAGGAATTTCTTGAGTTGCTAATCCATCATTCCAGTCTGCAGCGTTTGAAGAACTTTTAGTTAGGCTGTTTCTTGCAGCAGCTAATATCGGTACTAATGAATCAGCATAAGTAACGTAAGTTCCTCCTGGTAAGAATACAACATCAGCAGTTCCAGCACTTGCAGCTTCAGCAGCAGCAGCATAATCAGCACTTACTTCGATATTGATTTTTTCAAACTCATACCCTAAAGCATTAAGTTCAGCTAATAATAAAGCTTCTAGTGGAGCAGTAACTTCTAAAATATCTACTGCATCACGAGAAGGTACAAATACAACGTTTAATTCAGTCATTGTATCATCTTGTCCACATGCAGATAAAACAAACACGCTCACTAATAATAATGTTAAACTAAGTAATTTTTTCATTTTTCCTCCTAGAGCTATCTCTTCAGTATTAGGCGCTCATCTCCAATAGACCAAAATAATGGTTTCGAATTACAAAAAAATATCAGAAAAAAATAAATATATTTAATACATCTATTATAAGATAAAATGACAATAAATTCAATAGTTTTTCTAAATACTATATTATAGGACTATGCATAGATATAGAGGATATATCCATCTTTCAAATAAAAAAAATACCCACCTTTTTAGTGATAATTAAGGTGGGTTTCATTTTTTTAAGAAAGTTTTCCTCTTATAATATTAGAGAAAAATTCAATTGCTAATACTATTACAGCTAAACCAATAAGGTATGCACTGGCATCATTAAATCTATTATTACCAATAGCCCATAATAATGGACCACCAATACCACCGGCTCCTACTAATCCTAATACTGCAGCATTTTTAATATTAATTTCAAAACGGTAAATTGCAGTTGATAAGAATTTTGCAGTTAACTGAGGTATAATCCCGAATCTAATTTTTTGAGTAGCACCACATCCGGTTGCGTTTAAAGCATCAGTTACATTTTTGTTAATACCCTCGACTGCTTCAACATATAATTTTGTCATCATTCCAATAGAAGTGAATCCCATTGTTAGTACCCCTGCAAATGGACCTAATCCTGTAATACGAATAACAGCAACACCAACTACAAATATTGGGAATACTCTTATTCCAGTTATAGTTCCTTGGAAAAAGATATTAACAAATTTAGGAGCAATATTTCTAGCTGCTAAGAAAGCTATTGGAATTGCTAAAACAGCTCCTGTTATAGTTCCTAGAAAAGCTATTGCTATAGTTTCTAGACCTAAAACCTTAACACTGTAAGAATGAGTACCAAATAAAATGTCAGTACTTGGGTGGAAAAAACTAGCTAATAATCTTTGAACAACTTCAAACCCTGTTCTATTAAATCCAGTAAAAGCTAGTCCAGATATCGACCAAATAATTAAAGCGGATATTGTAGAAAGAATTAATAATCTTTTTAGTAATACTTTTGGAGCATTATCAAATTGTTGCTGGACAGTTAATTCCATTACGCCAACCTCCTTCTAATATATTTACTTAAGGCTTCAATAGATAATATTGCTATAAATACTATAAACAATATCATTCCTGCGCGATTGTATTCTCTGTTTTGTAATGTTCTTTTTAATATAACACCAATACCACCAGCACCAACATATCCTAATACTGTTGAATGTCTAATATTGATATCGAAACTGTATAAAGATAAAGAAAAATATACAGGTAAAATATCTGGTAAAACAGCAGTAATAAATGCTTTTACTTTTGTTACTCCAGTACTTTCAATTGCTTCGTAAGCACTTAAATCAATAGTTTCAATGTGTTCATAAAGCATTTTTGTTAAAATACTAAATGTAAATATTGTTACAGATATTGTTCCAACTAAGGGACCACTACCTGGGATAAATAATAAAAGTATAATTCTAGCATATACTAACATTGGGAATGTTCTTATTAATGATAATAACACCTTTACAGATGCACCCATCCATTTTGCATTTTTATTAATATTTGCACTAATAAAAAATGCAACAGGTAATGATAAAAGTGCTCCGACTAACGTTCCAAGAAAAGCCATTCTAATTGTTTCAAGAACTTTTGGAACAACTGTTGAGTAATAACTAAAATCTGGTCTAAGTATTTGAGATAAAAAATCAAATATATTTGTGAAATTTCTAAATATAACAGCTAATTCAAATTCTGTTATTTTCGAGAAATATACAATTATAATTACTAGTGCAATTGTAATATACATACTTGCACTTCTTGGTGGATTAACAATAGTTCCATTTTCTAAAACTACTTGTTTTGGTTTTGGAATAATCTTATCGAAAAAATGTACTATGGATGTACCAGCTTGTTGAATTTTATTTTTCATATTTTTAACCAATATTATCTGCGGCTGTTAATTTTCTACCATAAACAAATGTTAGTACATCATTATTTACTTTTTCAACTGGACCATCAAACACAATTTTACCACCACGTATTCCTATTACTCTTGTAGCATATTGTAAAGCTAAATCAACATGATGCATATTTGCAATTACAGTAATATTCAT
>JAUVDP010000038.1 GCA_030595255.1 Mycoplasmatota bacterium
ATCACTTAATTATCTGACTCCAAGTGAATTTGAAAATACCGCTAATTAAAGACGTAAAAAAGGCCATCAATAACTGATGGTCTTTCGTTTAAATAGTAATGTGTCCAGTTTTTACTGTCCAATTTACTATCCGCAATCCAATTGGTGGAGTTGAGGGGATTTGAACCCCTGTCCAAAATAGACGAAACTTAATTTTCTACATGCTTAGTATATCAATTGTTTTAATCAGCACCCAAGTGATACACGGCCAAGATACTGACGAGTCTTATTAAGTTCATTTAGTTTGTTAAGACGGCACATTCTAAATATATTCTAGTTACTGTTCTCCTATCTCCTGTCCTAGACTACAGAAGGGGAGATCGCGCTTATATATTAAGCAGCGTAAGCGTAATTTTGGTTTCCGGTTATATTTAACCTAGTGTATTTCAGGCACCACCCTGACATGCTTATCAAGCTCTAACTACCCTGTCGAATCCATAAACAACCCCACATTGTTTATATAAAGAATGCTCCAACTATTAATATGATACCTAATACTACGTAAAATATTTTAGTCCCAGCTTCTCCAAAAAGTCTAACCATTCTTTGTCCTTTTCTGGACTTATTAGAAAGACCTGTAACACCTAAAAATATTGATAATATTCCTAACCCTATAAATATTATTCCTTGAACACTCATTGCATCACCTCGGTATAACTTTATTATATATTATATGCAACTTTTTATCAATTTCGTTCTTAGTAATAGAGTTCCTTCAATTACTAATGTAACACATAAAGAAATCACTATATATAATACCATATCAATATAAGTTCCTGTTTTTTCATATAATCCATTAAATGTTAATCCAGCACCCATAAACATAAGTACAAATACAAACCATCGTTGGAATACAGTGTCACTAACTCTTCTACTCATATATACACCGTACATCGCAGCTCCAAGTCCAAATAATATTATCATACCAATATTAATTAAGATAATTTCAGTATAAAGATTATTAGTCACATACCCGATAATAGCCACAACATTCATAACTAAGAAATATGATACAAGTGTCGTTCTAAACTCATCTTTTTTCATATCTGAATTACTTAACAATAGTAATACAGGCAATCCTCCAAGACCAGCTATACCATTAAATATACCTGATAATATTCCAACAGGTATATAATATTTCTCTTTATTCACTACTTTAAATTTAAGACTAATAGCTTTATTAATCGCAGTAAGTAATATCAAACTACCAGTAATTATTTTCAAGATATTAGGATCAAAGTTCTTTAATGCATAAACACCAACAAAATTAAACAATATTCCGAATATAACAAGCACTTTAATTTGTTCTAAGCTTCTTAAATTAAATTTCTTATTTTCAATTAATATCGCAGTATTTAAGAATAAATTCAAAGTAATAACAATAATTACTGCTTCTTTAAACTCGTAGTTAAGTAGTACTAAAATAGGAATAGAAACGAGGTTTGTTCCAAACCCACTCCATCCTTTTAAGAATGCAGAAAATATTACAACTAAAACAACGATTATTCCAACAGTAAGTGTCATTAATAATTCTCCTTAAGCGCTTTTTCCATTCTTCTGTTCGCATCTTTTTCTTTTAATACATGTCTCTTATCATAATTCTTTTTACCTTTACCTAAAGCAATTTCAACTTTACATAATCCGTGTTCTAAATAAACAATAGTAGGTACTAAAGTAAGTGAATCTTGATTCACTTTATTAGTAATCTTAATAATTTCTTTTTTATGTAGTAATAATTTTCTACTTCTTGTTTCTTCATGGTTAAATCTATTTCCGTGATTATATTTAGATATATGCATATTAACTATAAATATTTCAGTTCCTTTAATTCTAGCGTATGAATCTTTAATTGACACTTTACCAGCTCTTACACTTTTAATTTCAGTTCCTTTTAAAACAATCCCACATTCATATTTATCAGTTAAATAATAATCATGAGCTGCTTTTTTATTTTTTGAAATTATCTTCATATAATCACCTCCATCTTTAAACTATTTTAAAGTCAACGTCACCTTCAGAGATATGTGCTTTCATAACTTTAATAGTTACTTTGTCTCCAATTCTATACATTTTCTTTTTTCTTTCTCCAATTAACATCATTAGATTTTCATCATACACATAATAATCATCATCTAACTCTGTTATATGTACTAAGCCTTCAACTGTATTAGGAAGAGTAACATATATCCCAAACCCAGTAACACTGCTTATTATACCATCAAACTCTTTATTAATATACTTAGAGATATACTCAGCTTTCTTCATATCTACAACTTCTCTTTCAAGTAAAACAGCTTGTCTTTCACTCTTTGAAGTTGATGTAGCTATATCAGGCATTTCATCTGTGTAGTAATTAATCACATCAAGTGATTGATTATCCATAAATAAATACTCTCTTAGTAATCTATGAACTATTAAATCAGGATATCTCCTAATAGGACTAGTAAAATGAGTATAATGAGTAAATGCTAGCCCGTAATGTCCAATATTATTTTCACTATATATCGCTTTTTGCATACTTCTAAGCATTAGTAAATTAATACCTTTTTCAGCGGGACTACCTTTAACATTATCAAGTAATTTTTGAAGTTCTAAATTAGTAATTTCCTTCTTACCTTTTACTTTATACCCAAGAGCGGCGCTCATTCTTAGTAAACGTTCTATTTTCTCTTCTTTTGGCTTATCATGAACTCGGTAGATAAACGGTAGATTAAGCCAGAAAACATGTTCAGCAATTACTTGATTAGCTTTTAACATAAACTCTTCAATTAGTTTCTCACTGATTCCTCTATCTCTTAATTTAATATCTACTGCGCGTCCGTTTTCATCTAATGTAATATAAGCTTCATCTGTTTCAAAGTTTATACTACCATAAGTTTGTCTTTTCTTTCTTAATACTTTTGCTAGATTTCTCATATCATAAAACATACCAACTAACTCAACATATTCTTCTGCGAGATCAACATCACCATCAAAGATTTTATTTATCTTTGAATAAGTCATTCTTCTAAAAGAATTTATAACACTAGGATATATTTCGTAATTAACTACTTTACCAGATTTATCAATTTCCATATCACAAGTAATTGTAAGTCTATCTTCCCCAGGTACTAGTGAACATATATTATTACTTAAATTGACAGGTAACATCGGTATAACCCTACCTGGTAAATAAATACTAGTTCCTCTTCTATATGCTTCATCATCAAGAATAGAATCCTTAGTAACATAATGACTAACATCTGCGATAGAAACTCCTAATTTATAATTACCATTTTCTAACTGTTTAACAATAACTGCGTCATCAAAATCTTTAGAATCATCACCATCAATTGTGATGATCATTTCATCTCTTAAATCAGTTCTACCTTCTAAATCAGCTTTACTGACTGATTGATATTTATTTGCTTCTTCTAATACAATATCACTAAATATTGGATCAATGTTATATTTAAGTATTTTACTTAATATATCTACTCCAGCATCATTCATATTACCAATAACTTCTGAAACTTCACATTCAATTTTACCTTTAAAGTTATAGTTGATAATCTTTGCTTTTACTTTATCATTTTTATAGGCACCATTATAGTTACCTTTCTTAATAATAATCTCTTGTTTAATTGTTTTATCATCACTAAATAAAATACCCATGCCATTTCTATAACCTAGTGTACCTATTATATGTGAATACCTTCTCTCAATTACTTTTCTAATTTCACCCTCAGCTCTTGCGCCTCTTCTATACTTAGAAACATACACAAGTACAAGGTCAAGATTCATTGCTCCGTTTATATCATCACGTCTGATAAAAACATCATCTATGTTTTTATCTCTGTCGATAACAAAACCAAATCCTCTTTCTTTTAAATCTAGTTGACCAACGATAAAATTGGTATTCTTAATTAGGCTATATTCGTGAGATTTACTCTCAATAATAAATGCCTGATCAACTAGTTCGTTTAGTGTTTTAAATAATAATTTAAAATCCTCACTACTTTCAATACCAAGTAGTGTTTTTAATGTTTCAATACTAGATTTGATTGTTGCATCCTTATCAAGTATTTCTATAATTTTCTCTCTCATAATTATAACCTCCTTTGTTTAATTTTTTTGGAAAAAAAAGAACACATATTGTGTTCTTAAGATATTATTGCCCAAATTGAAATGGCGATGAATAAGGCGCTAGTCCCCATAGTAACACGACTCAACAATAATTCAAATCCTCTTTGTTTTTGATTGTTGAATAGTTCACTTTTTTCACCACTAAATGCATTGGCACCATCATCTTTTGAACTTTGTAATACCACTAATGTGATTAGAAATAATGATACTACTAATAAAACGATATCGATTGGTCTCATAATTTAGTCCTCCTATATACTTAATCCAATGTAGACAAGGTATGCAACCAGTATCAGAACACTTGGAATAATGTATGTAATTATATTTATAGATTTCTTTCTTACTAAAGCTATCATTAATATTATAGAGTTAAACAGTCCTAAAATCAAGAGGAAAGAAATATTTTCTCTTAATGCTAAATCTGTAACTAAAATATTAAAAATATTTTCTTTATAATTGATTATATCTACAACACTAATAATAGTCATGTTAAAGATATTAGATCCAATAATATTACCTAAAGCTGCATCATAATTTTTAAGTTTCATTAAAGTTATAACCGCTGTTAATTCAGGTAAACTTGTTGCTACACCTAAGAATATTGCACCTGCAAAACTTGTGCTTAAGTTTAATTCTATTGCAATATTATCAGTAACTAAAGTTACAAAATAACTTGAAGATATTATTACAGTACTCCACAGAGCAAACATAATACCAATCTTCTTGTAAGATAATTTACTAGTCTGTCCATCAGTCGTACTCTCTTCTTCATTCATACTCTTTATGCTAAAGAAGTAAATAATGATTATTATTAAAGATATAATATTAAAAGTAACACCAATAGTTATTCCTAATGTATCATAATCAAGCCAACCTAGACTATTTAATAATAATGGTAGGATAAATACCATATACATTATAATAACTAATCCGTTAGTTTTAATTCCTGATTTATTTTGATTAAAGAATAAGTGTTTAATAAAAATTAAATCCGCAACAGCTAAAATAACAATATTAAAAATATTACTACCAAATACATTACCAAATGCAAGTCCTGGTTTATTTAGAATTACAGTTGATGTAATACTTGTAATAAACTCTGGCATAGAGGTAATAGTAGCTAGTAATAATCCACCGATTAATGCTCCACTAATATTCGATTTTTTATCTAGTTCATCTATATAGTAACTAGCTTTACTAGTAGCATATATTACAATGAACGCAAGTAAGAAATACTGTGCAAAAATAACTAACATATAACCACTCCTTCAAGCTCTATATATTATATCTTAATTGATGTAAAAATGATAGTATTTATTAAAAAAAGTGCATAAGCACTTTCTTATGATTTTAATATTTTTTTAATTCCTTCATTTATTTCCAAATAATCTTTGAGCATTTCTTCATAACGTAATCTACCTTCAATAGTAATGCGATAATATTTTCTTGGTTTACTTCTACCATTATTATCAGTCTTCCAGTAATTTTCAATAAACTTATTATCCTCTAATCGATAAAGGATAGGGTATAAAGTACCATCTTTAATCTCGATATGATTATCACTTCTTTTAGATATTTGTTGGATAATAGAATAACCATATTGATCTTTTTCATATAATAGTTTTAGGATTGTTAATTCTATAACGCCTTTTTTAAACTGCTTCTTGAAGTTTTGCATTTTCTTCATTATGCTTATCAATTGTATCTATAAGCACTTTAACTTTCTTATTAGTTAAGAATCCAAATGTTGGAACCATCATTACTATTACACAAAACAATCCTAAAGCTGAAATACTATAGTACTCTACAATAAATCCACCAACTAAGAACGAAAATGGTATAGCACCAGCAGAAATTGCACCAATTGTTGAAAATACTCTACCTCTATAAGCTGGATCTACTATTTTTACCATTCCTGTATTAAGTGGAATATTTGTAAGCATCATAAATGATGCGAGTAATACCATCCCAAACGTAAACATAATATAAAACGTTGTAAAATCAATATATCTATTTGATACTAAGAACATTGTAAATGAAATATACGCAAACGTAGTTGATAATGATAATAACCCTATTCTTATTACTTTATTAAGACTTTTTATAACCATACCCCCTACTGTAATTCCAGCAATTAACATAGCAATACTAAATGCAACATTAGTATATGCATATTCCATTGCATAATTTACTCTTGCTAAATCTATTCTAAACAAATAAGGAATTCCAATAGCAAATAATGGAGTAAATGCAAAGTTTAATAATAAACTAAATCCAACTAGATTAAATAACCCTGTTTTTCTTTTTATATATCCAATTGAATCTATAAAATCTTCCAAATGTGTTTTAAGTTTTTGTTCTTCTAATTCCTCAAAAGTCATCTCTTTAACAAATTTTGCTTTTATAAACATTTCACTAAATCCTGATACTCCAAATGATATTGCATTTAATGCAATGATCCACTCAATACCAATAAAATAATATATTGCGGCTCCTGCTAAAACACCAATAATACTTTGAATACTCGCAACTATGCTTTGTGCTCCGTTAGCTGCTTGCAACATATCTTCTCCAACTATTTCAGGTAAGGCCCTTGACATTGCTGGTCCGAATAATGCAGCTGATAAGCTTGATGAAACACCACTAATATATAAAGCAAGTATAATGTTATTGTCACTAGGACTACCAATAACGTATAACCCTAGAAGAACAAAAATTATAGCTCTCACGTAATCTGTCATATAAATAACTCTAACTCTATTCCATCTATCAACTAGTACACCAGCAAGTGGACTAGCGGCTATTCTTGCAAAGGTAACAACGAATAAGAATAATCCCATTGATACAGTCGACTCTGTTAACTCTAGTATATAAAATGACATTGCAACATTAAATAAACTATTTCCTATTTCTGATACTAAGTTCCCTGTAAATAACAATTTAAAATTATTATTCTTAAATAATTCTTTCATAAATATTCCTCCAGCACTTTATACTTTGTATTACAAGGTATATTGTATTATACAAATATGAGTATGTCAAATGAAAAAAGAATTCTTTTTAGAACTCTTTTTTACTCTATAATAACATACTGAAATCTAGTAATACTCCTCATTAACACTATTGCTCCGAGTAATCCAATTCCATCTAAATAATAAGGATTAATCGTTATTATTTCAAAATCTACAGCGACATACAATACAATTAAAGTCATATAAATTATATGTGGAAGATAAAAGAATTTTTTCTTTCTCATTCTAGTAGAATTTAATGTTTTAATAATCTTCACAGAAAATAGTATTGTATATATACTTATCATATGAAGTGCAATATTAATATAAGTTAAACTACTTAATGGATCATTCAAATCAAATTCCTTTACATCGAATACGTAAAAATAAATTGGTGCTAAAGTAAGAATCAGAATAGTTATAAATAAATATAGAAATACTCTTTTTTCTTTCTTATACTTATATAGATTTCTACATATTAGAAAATAAGCAAGCGCAAATAGTAAATATCTATTAGAAAAGTTAATGAACAATGATAAATAAAATGCAGAATAAATAAACTTATCCATTATCAACAATAATAAATATATTGTAAAAATTGACATCACAGTATTTCTAACATAAATCATTTTATCATATGTCATAAACTCACCACCTTACTATTTATATCTATTCTTGAATATCAGTTTTTCTACGTTTAAAGTTCTTATTTTCAGCTTTATTTACATACATATTATTATCAGCTTCAACAAGCAATTCTTCTTCTGATTTTAAACAATCTTCAGAATAAACACTACAACCTATACTAAATTTAAAATCTTCGGAAAATATATTTGAAGTAGCTTCATTTTTAAATTCACGGTAAATACTTCTTTTATAAAAATTTAAATCATCTGAGTCGAAATTATTTCTAACAATTAGAAATTCATCTCCACCAAATCTAGATACAATTGCATCTTTATGGAATACTCTCATCAGTACTTCACCAAATACTTTTAAAAGTTTATCACCTTCATTATGCCCAAGTGTATCATTTAATTGTTTGAAGTCATCTAGATCAATCATTATTACACCAAAATTACTACGTTTATGAATTAATTCATTTATATACTCACTAGCTTTTAAACGAGTAAACAATCCAGTTAAGTTATCTCTAGAAGTACCAATAGTTTCTAAAGCAATATATGTTGAAAATATCGCTAAAGCAAACATTGAAAATATTGTAGATATTCCATAAAACATCATTTGAAGTATCCCACCCATAGCTGGGAAAAATAAAAACAATACTGCTCCTCTAAATATTTTACTATCTACCATTTTTCTATTGGCTAGAGCCAAATATGTGACATATATTAGCAACATAAACAATGTAAAAAAGTTTACCATAATCATCGGTTCTCTACTATATACATTTGCAGCACTTATACTAAATAACACAGGAAAAAACAAGTTAAGAATCGACAATATAACTCCAACTCCAAATGGGAAAATATAAGCAATATATTGTTTTGTTCTACCTCCAGTTTCAAATATTTTATTATCTAAATAGATAGCCCATAAAAATCCAATTAGAGGTGTTAATAAGAATACCGTAAAATTAAGAATATAATGAACTAATCTAATAAAACTATCATCTACTCCTTGAACAATTAGTGTAAAAGCTTCCAATACTAATAATATAATATTTAGAATTATCATGTACTTAAAAATTCTACCTGAAAAATCATATATATCTCTTTTGATATATAAAATTATTAACAACACTACTAAGAGTAAAGCAGAATACATATTAACATAAAAAGCATTAAATATTTGTACATCCATAATTAAAAACCCCTTATTAACTGTAATTTTTTTATAAAAATAATCTATCTTATTTTATTAATATAATACCATATAATTTATAGTAATAACATTTTTTATTCAAGAAAACAATAAAAAAAGGACTAATATATTAGTCCTTTAGTTAAACTTATTTTTTTAAGTTATAAAATGATTTAATTCCGTTAAAAACTGCAGTTTCTCCAAGTTCATCTTCAATTCTTAATAATTGATTGTATTTAGCAATACGATCAGTTCTTGATAATGATCCTGTTTTAATTTGTCCTGCGTTAGTTGCAACTGCGATATCAGCAATAATTGAATCTTCAGTTTCACCTGATCTATGTGATACTACAGCAGTATAACCAGCTTTTTTAGCCATTTCAATAGCTTGGAAAGTTTCAGTTAAAGTACCAATTTGGTTTACTTTAATTAAAATTGAGTTAGCAATTCCTTCCTCAATTCCACGTGCTAATTTTTCAGTATTAGTAACAAATAAATCATCACCAACTATTTGAATTTTACCAGCTAATTTTTCAGTATGATCTTTCCATCCTGCCCAGTCATTTTCATCTAATCCATCTTCAATTGAAATGATTGGATATTTATCTACTAATTTAACATAGAAATCTGATAACTCAGCAGCAGATAATTCTAA
Organism: Mycoplasmatota bacterium; assembly: GCA_030595255.1. GTDB lineage: Bacteria > Bacillota_I > Bacilli_A > Izemoplasmatales > Izemoplasmataceae > JAFGXW01. Next base: position 9,655 of record JAUVDP010000038.1, read on the forward strand.
TCCACCTTCACCAGCTAAAACGTAAACACCTTTTTCTTTATTATAGAATTCACTTGAAGCAACATCCATTGCAAGCATAATATCTTCACCAGGAACATATCCAGCTTTTTTAATAGCTTCCATAATAACTTCTAAAGCTTCTTCATTTGATCCTAAATCCGGAGCAAATCCACCTTCGTCACCTACAGATGTATTATAACCTTTACCTTTTAATACTGCTTTTAAACTATGGAATACTTCTGCACCCATTCTTAAAGCTTCTTTAAAAGTTGGAGCTCCTACAGGCATAATCATAAATTCTTGGAAATCTACATTATTATCTCCATGTGATCCACCATTGATGATATTCATCATTGGAGTTGGGATTTCTTTTGCATTAAATCCACCTAAGTATAAGTAAAGAGGTAATCCTACAAAATCAGCTGCAGCTCTAGCACAAGCCATACTAACACCTAAAATTGCATTAGCCCCTAATTTACCTTTATTTTTAGTACCATCAAGTTCAATCATAACTTTGTCAATTAATACTTGTTGAGTAACGTCCATTCCTAAAACTTCAGGTGCGATTAATTCGTTAACATTTTTAACAGCAGTTTCTACACCTTTTCCTAAGTATCTAGACTTAACTCCATCACGTAATTCAACTGCTTCATGTTCACCAGTTGAAGCACCACTTGGCACCATTGCTCTACCAAAAGCACCCGAATCAGTATAAACCTCAACTTCAACTGTTGGGTTACCACGTGAATCTAAAACTTCTCTTGCGTATACATCAGTAATGTATGGCATATATAACATCTCCTTTTATAATAAAATCTAATTTATCTTACAATGATATTATAAGATAATTAGTTTTGTTTTACAATTAATTTCATCGAAATGAAAACACTTTCAATTATTTTGTTTTACTATAAGCTATATACCCAAATATAAATATAAATAAATATTCTAAAAATGCTCCGAATCCACCTTCAATTAAATTTAAAGGGTGGAAATATTCAACCATATATTCAACTGAATAAATAACTGTAAATAAGTACTCAAACGTATCTAATCCATTTATAAATACTAGGAATACAACTATACTAAAGAAATACCCGTGTAACGTTACAATAACTGCAACAATTTGATATAACTTAGTACTTTCAACATATTGTCTTCTAATATAACTAGCTATAAAATATGTTCCAATAAAATAAAATATTTTCATTGTTATTCCAATTGAGTTATATAACAGATAATCCACAGTACCAACTGCGATACCTGTTATTGTTGCTACTACTAAACCTATTAATACAACATATACTAAATCTTTAATATTTACATTTTTCATTTTTATCACCTCTTTGATTATAACATAAAACAATTAAAAAAAGTTAGTAAGTAACTCGTACTTACTAACTTATATTTATTTTTTAACTAAACTAACTCCTGTCATTTCAACAGGTTTATCAATATTTAAGAATTCAAGCATTGTTGGAGCAACATCAGCTAATACTCCCCCATCTCTAATTTCAATATCTTTTTTAGTAATAATTACAGGTACTTTACTAATTGTATGAGCTGTAAATACATTACCATTTTCATCTAACATTTTTTCAGCATTACCATGATCTGCAGTAATAATAGCTACACCTTCTTTATCAAGAATAGCATCTACTACTTTACCAACACATTCATCTACAGTTTCAACTGCTTTAATTGCGGCTGGAATTACACCTGTGTGTCCTACCATATCACAATTTGCAAAGTTTAAAATAATAACGTCATGTTTATTACTAGCTATTTCATCTAAAATTCTATCAGTTACTAAATAAGCACTCATCTCAGGTTGTAAATCATATGTTGCAACCTTTGGACTATTAATTAATGCTCTATCACTATTTAATATCTCTTTATCCATCCCACCATCAAAGAAGAATGTAACATGAGCATATTTTTCGGTTTCAGCAATTCTTAATTGGTTCATTCCTGCATTACTTACAACATCACCAAACATATTATTTAGTTTTTGAAGACCAAACGCAATTTCACCTTTAACTTTTGGACTATAAGACATAGTTGAAACAAATGTAACATCAGTTGGTCCGTTACTATAATCTAATCCTGAAGCTTCAGGGTTAGAAATAGCTGTTCCTATTTCAATCGCTCTATCTGGTCTAAAGTTAGCGAAAATTACACTATCTTTATTTTCAACAATTCCTTCTGGAACTACAATAAATGGAATAACAAATTCATCTACTACACCATCTTCATACGAAGCAAGTACTCCAGCACTTGCTGTTTCAGCTTTTTTACCTTTAGCTTCAACAATTACATCATAAGAAAGCTGAACTCTATCCCAGTTTTTATCACGGTCCATTCCGTAGTATCTACCATGAATGCTTGCAATTTTACCATAATTAATACTTGCCATATGATTTTCTAAATCTTCAATATAAGATACAGCTGACGTTGGTGGAACATCTCTTCCATCTAAGAAGGCATGGAAATATGTTTCTTTAACACCTTTACTTTTAGCTAAATCAAATAATGCTTTAATATGTTTTATATGTGAATGAACTCCACCATCACTTAATAACCCAAAGAAATGTAACTTAGAATCATTTTTAAGTACATTATCAATTGCATTTAAATAAGCTTTATTTTTATAAAAACTTCCATCTTTAATACTTTTATTAATTCTACTTAATGATTGGAATACTACTCTTCCCGCACCTAAGTTCAAATGTCCTACTTCACTATTACCCATTTGCCCATCAGGAAGGCCTACACTAAGTCCACTTGCGTTTAAATAGTTTAATGGATATTCTTTCATTAAGATATCTAAATTCGGAGTATTAGCCAATTTTACAGCATTCCCAACTTCATTATCACTAATTCCAAAGCCATCCATTATAATTAATATTACTGGTTTCTTCATATAATCACCTCTACTTCAAATATTATACTCCTTTTACCCTGTATTTCATAGAGAAATACAATGTGCGGTAGCGTTTTCATGTTTTCATTTTTAATATCTTTTTAAAACATGTTATTATATAATAATAGACAAGAGGCGATTACTATGAATACCTTAAAAATAGAAAAGTTACTACAAACATTACAAAATAATAAAGACAATCAAACGTATAACTATACGGTTCCAGATTTATGGAATTGTTTTGGTTATGCGGAATCTAAATATAAAAGAACAAAGACTAATGAATTAATGGTGAATCCATATGATTTTTATATTTCGGTAATAAAAGATTATATTTTACCAAATAAAAAGGATAATATTGATTATAAAATATCACTATCATCAGGTACAAATAAAAAGATTCCCAAAACTAACTATCGTGGTGGAGATTGGATTAAACAAAGTGTTGTTTATTCTACAATGATCCGTACTAGTGCAGCGTGGGATAATGATCGTTCTGGTAGTCTAGAATCAAGTAATATTTATCAAATGCCTGAGACTGGGTCATTTGTTAAAATGCTTGCAATGCTTCCTTTACTAAAGAAAATAGGTGTTGATACAGTTTATATGTTACCAATATCTAAGTTTAGTTTAAAAGATAAAAAAGGGGAATTAGGAAGCCCTTATGGAGTTTCTAATTTTAATGAACTTGATCCTAATTTAAAAGATGCATTAACTAAAGATTTAATGACTCTCGAAGAGGAATTTAAAGCTTTTGTTGAAGCTTGCCATATCTTAGATATGCGTATAATGATTGATATTATTCCTCGTACAAACGCAGTTGAGAATGATTTAATTAAAGATCATCCCGATTGGTTCTATTGGATTAAAGCAAGTGAATACAATAACTATAAAGTACCTAGAGTTGATGGAATTAAGAATACATCACAACCAACTGTTAAAAATATGGAAAAAGTTTATAACTGTGAAGACACTTATAGACATATAAATATGTTTGAATATAACCCTAAACACCAAGATGTAGTTTTATGGAACAAAATAAAAGATGAAAAGAATTTAAGTCTTGCAATAGAAAAGAACTTCAATTTAAGAATAGCTCCAGCGTTTAGTGATCATATTAATGATCCACAACCACCTTGGACTGACGTAACTTTCTTTAGAATGTATGAAGATTTTCCTAAAGAAACAGTTAACTTCTTGGATACTAAAGATAGAGCTCCTTATATTTTATTTGATACAATCAAATCAAATATGTATCATGGTGAAATACCTAATTTAAAACTATGGGATAAATTAGCTGATATCGTTCCTAGTTACCAAAGAAGATTTGGTATTGACGGTGCTAGAATCGATATGGGACATGCACTTCCTTCTAAATTACTAGAAATGATTATCTCGAAAGCAAGAGAAACTGATAAAGATTTTAGTTTTATAGCTGAAGAACTTCAAGTATCAAATGCTCAAGCAGCATATGATGCTGGATATAATATGATTATTGGAAATGGATTTACAATGGAACCTAGAGTATTTGAAGGTAAGCTTCAAAAATTCGTAATGAATTCTAATACATTCCCTCTTCCACTGTTTGCTTGTGGTGAAACACATGATACACCTAGACTAGCTGCGAGAGATGGTAGTGAACAACTTGCTAAAATGTTAACTGTTCTTAATATGTTTATGCCAAACGGTGTACCATTCATTAATAGTGGACAAGAAATATTTGAGCGCCAACCAATGAATACAGGACTTGATTGTCGTGAAAACGAAGAATATAATTTACCTGATAATGATCCTTATAATGGTAAACTAGCTTTATTCGATAAATACCAATTACATTATACAAACGAACGTAGATGGGAATTGCCAGATATTTTAGGTATTGTTAAAGGTATTAGAAAGAAATGGCTTAAAACAATTACTAATAACAAATCATATGAACCAATTTATTCAGATGATGGTTCAAAAACATTTATTGGATTGGCTTTTTACAAAAATACAAAAAATACAAAGAATAATGTATTACTAGTTTTAGCTAATGGTAATCCATATCATGAAGTATATTCAAAACCAAATATTAAAATACTTAGAGATTTATCTAAAAATAATGCAAAAACTGGGAAATTACTATTCTCAACTCATGAAGGACCACGTCCTTTTAATCAGTTTTTAGATATTAATACATTAGATATTCACTTAGGACCAGGAGAAGTAAAAATAATTAATATGTAAGGTGGTAGATTTTTTCCACCTTTTTTTCTTAACAATAATTA
>JAUVDP010000052.1 GCA_030595255.1 Mycoplasmatota bacterium
GGACAAGCTTGTGTAATTTATCAAGATGATCGTTGCTTAGGTGGCGGTTTTATTAAAGAAGTATATAAAAATAAAGAAAAAAGAAAATATTAGGAGGATATTATGCAAGCAAAATTAATATTAGAAAAAGATAACACAGAAATAATAATTGAATTATTTGAAAAAGAAGCACCAGGTACAGTTGATAACTTTGTAAAACTAATTGAAAAAGGATTTTATAATGGTCTTAATTTCCATAGAGTAATCCCTGGATTTGTAGCTCAAGGTGGTTGCCCACAAGGTACAGGAACTGGTGGACCTGGTTACCAAATCAAATGTGAAACAAAAGGAAATCCACATATTCATGAACCAGGAGCTTTATCAATGGCTCATGCTGGAAAAGATACTGGTGGAAGTCAGTTCTTTATAGCACATGATCACTTTCCACATTTAGATGGTGTTCATACTGTCTTTGGGAAAGTAACTAGTAAAATAGAAGACGTTTTAAATATTAAACAAGGTGATGTAATTAAAGAAATGACAATTATATCAAAAATGTTATCGTAATTAAGAAATTGTAAAGAGGCCATTATATGGCTTCTTTTTAATTTTAAAAGTAAATAATATGTTATAATATGATAAAAGTATTACAAGTAAGAAATACTTAATCTCAATTTGAAAGGCATGGTGAAATTAATGTTTAAATATAATGATTCTATCTTAAAATGCCCAAATTGTGGAGAAAGATTAATAAGAGATACTAACGATAAGTTGTTTTCATGTGAAAACAACCATTGTTTTGATATTGCTAAACAAGGATATATTAATTTATTAATTAGCAATCAAATTAAAGGTAAGATTCACGGTGATTCATCAGAGATGTTAAATGCAAGAAAGAATATTCTATTTGGTGGTTATTATAAATCTATATCTAATTTATTAATTAGAACAATAAAACAGGAGTTAAAAGGTAAAGAAGAAAATATATCTATTCTTGATCTTGGATCTGGTATTGGATATTATCTAAAAGAAATAAAGGATAGTTTAGATAAATCTTTAATTAATTATTATGGGATAGATATTTCAAAAAGTGGAATAGTTGAAGCTTGCAAACTAGATAAAGAAATTAACTGGATAGTTGGATCAACTAATAAGTTACCTTATTTAAATAATTCAGTCGATATATTAATTTCTGTTTTTAGTCCTATTACCTTAACTGAATGTGAAAGAGTACTAAAAAAAGATGGATTATTATTTGTTATCTCACCTAACCAAAGACATTTGATTGAACTAAAAGAAATAATTTATCCAAATATTATTTTAAAAAGAGAAGATAGAAACGAACTTGATTCAGTTAGTTTTATAAAAGTTAATAGTTCTAATCTTAAGGAAATAATTTCTATTAAAAACACTGATTTAAAGAGTTTATTGTTAATGACTCCTCATTACTGGAAGTCAAGTATTAAAGCTAAAGAAGAGTTATATTTACTTGATTCACTTGATGTTTCTATCGATGTTGAACTCAAAACATATAGATATAAAAATTAGTTATAATATGGTATAATATAGTATCAAATTACAAATTTTACAAGGAGGGATTGCATGTCTAAAATAGGTTTGGCTTTAGCTGGTGGAGGTGCACGAGGTGCATATCAAATTGGAGCTTGGAAAGCTTTTAAGGAGAAGGGGTTAGACAAATGTATTAGTGCGTATTCAGGTGCTAGTGTAGGGAGTTTAAACGCAGCTTTATTTGCAATGGATGATTATGATACCGCATATAAAGTTTGGATGAGTTTAAATAAAGATAGTTTATTTAATATTGAAAAACAAATTTATAAAAGACTATTTAAAGAAAAACTTAGTTTCTTAAATAGAGGAGTATTTAATACAAGACAATTAGAAAATTTAATTGATATTTCTGTTGATTACGATAAAGTAAGAGCTAAAGATGTTTTTGTAGCGACAACATATTTAGGTAATGAGAAGAGTACTTTCTTTGATCTACTAAGTACCAACTATAAACACTTCTTTAAATCAGAGAAACAGATTAAATATCAAAATCTAAAAGAATTAGATGATGAAACTATAAAGAAAACATTACTTGCTAGTTGTGCTATTCCTGTAGTATTTAGACCAATAGAAATAGATAATCAAACGTTTTATGATGGTGGATTACTTGATAATACACCTTATCAGCCATTAGTTGATATCGGTTGTGATATCATAATAGTACTTGATTTATTTAAAGTATCATTTGTAAAAAAACAAAGTGCTGAAGGCGTAAAACTAATAACTGTTCATCCTAAAAGATCTTTAAGAGGGATACTTGATTTTAATAAAAGATATATTGAAAGAAGATTTGATTTAGGATACAAAGATACTCTTATAATGATTGATAAATATAAAGATATTCTTTGTTAAAAAAAGAAAAACAACACCTTTATTACTACTATAGTAATGGAGGTGTTTTTATTATGAAAAAAATAGTAATTGGATTAATGCTTGTATTTATATCTTCATTATTTATTCAAGAGTCACAAGGAAACGAGTATTTAACTTACAAAGATTTTGTATTTGAACATGGTGGAGCTAAACTTTTAGAAAATTATAGTAACTACGAATATGAAAAATATTATGACAAGATTGATAAAAAAAGATTTTGGGGTTGGAGAACATATACAAGAATGGAAAATGAAGAAGTATCCTATGTGAAAGATACTTTGTTTGTAATTGTAAATGAAGGAACAACACCAATTACACATAATTTAGAATTTAAATCAAATGAATATGTTAAGAAACAATACAATGTTACTGGGTCACTTGGAATGAAAGTAAGTGCTACTGATGAAGGCTTTAAATTGGGTCTTGAAGAGCAATTAAAGTTCTCGATAACAACAACTGTATATCAGGAAAAAGATGAAGAATTTGAAATTAAAGTATATATAGATCCTATGACTAAATTAACAGTTGAAGTTAGAGGAGACGGTAAGGTAAGTAACGGAGTAGCAAAGTATTATCGATTTTTTAAAAATGTAAAAAAAGGTGGCTGGGAAATATTTGTTGTAACTACCGAATACTATAGCTTAAGAAAAGAGCAAATTGATGAAGTCTAAAATAATATTTGGGCTACTAGCGTTTTTACTTGTTATATTTATATCTTTATTATTTATCCCAGATAATAAACCTCTTAAAATTATTTCTTCACCAAAAATCTATTCAATACATAGAAGTAGTGAATTAGAATCCTTTAAAATAGAGTTTTTAGCAAATAAAAATGATACTTACCATTTTAGTAAAGAATATATTTCTTCAGTAAGTTTAAATAGTGAGTTAGATGAAGAAATTATCTCGTTAACTATTAACGATATATCATTTGGTAATGGAACATATACATATGAAAACGAAGAATATTATCTAGTTGAATTTAAACTCCAAATTGGATTTAACACTGATGACTATTTAATAGATTTTAATAAGACTTTTTTAAGTATTGAATATAATAACTCAGAAGAACTAAAACTCTTTATTGGAGAGTTTAACTACGCTTTTAATGATGATATAAATAATGAAATATCAGTAAGTAATCTGTCAAGTACAGTCTTTGAAATTGATGGAATTAATACAGTTAGTGGGATCTATATTGAATTGAATAATATAAGTAATGAGAATCTAATTATTAATAGATTTTCTTTAGGCAGTAATACAATAGAATTTAATAATTATTTTCTATCGGAAATATATGTAGAACCTGACTTATTTACTGAAGTTAAAGACATATTATTAGTTGATGAATACAATTATAAAGGTTCAAGTAACAAAATAGAACAAACTATTCTCTTAAGAGAAAATCAAAGTATAATTTTGTATGTTCCCTTAAATTATATTGGAGATATTGATTATATTCATCGCTTTTACTTTGAAATAGAGTATGAAAATAACTTAGGTAAAAATAGTTTAATAATTGATGATTTTCCATATATAAGCACTAGTAATTTTCAAGAAAATTTAGAAGATGAGTATATCATATATGAAATACCCAATTAAAGTATTTAATTTTATTAAGGAATACAATAATGAAGTAGTAATAATAAAGGATTTTATAATAGGTAAAAGAATTACACTTTTAGTAGGTAAAAATGGTAGTGGTAAATCAACAATACTTAGAGCTATTGCTGGTTTTATTAAGTATGAAGGAATTGTTGAGGTAAGTGGAAAAGTATCATATATGAGTGAATTACCATATTTTCCTAACGATTTAACTATGGATGAATTCATATCTAATCTAAATAGTATAAGTAAAATAAAGAATAAAGAAAGTGATATTAAAGAATTACTAATATTATTTAAAATAGAAGGTAAAAGAAAACAATTATTATCAAGTTTATCTAAAGGCATGAAAGCTAAAGTAAATTTAGTACAATGTTTGATGGAAGAAGCAGATATATATCTACTTGATGAACCAATTAGTGGATTAGATAAGGATGGAGTAAACTGTTTAATAAAATATATCGATAATTCAGAAAAAATCTATATAATAAGTACACATTTAGTAAGTGATTTTAAAGATGTTAGTAATGAGGTTATTAATTTATGATTAGCTTAATAAAATTACATTTTTCTTACTTGTTTTCGTGGAAAATAATATATATAAGCTTAATTATCATATTAATAACAATGATTTCATTTGTCTTTTTATCTAAATTTTATGTAGAACATAATTTACTTGTCTATTATGAGAGTTTTTACTTAGAAGAGTATTTGTTTAGTAGTATTTCCTTAATAAAAATAGTTGTTCTTTTACAAAGTATGTTTTTAGTAATAAATGGCTTTATTATTAATAAATATGATGTATATATTCTTATTAGAAGAGATAGAATATTAACTTTAACCAGTAAGTTAATTGTGTTAATAACTGGTATAGTTATTTTTATACTGTTTTTATATTTATTAATGAATATTATTGGATTATTTTTAACTCCTTACTATCAACTAGACATTAATTTATTTGAATTTTTAATTGATCTAGTAATCTTTGGAGTTTTATATACTCTTTTATACGTATTACTCATTATTATAACTAAAAATATGTATAGTTTATTAGTGATTTTTATAACGTATTTTGTAAGTAGTATTAGCTTAGAATATTTGGTACTAAAAAGTGATTTATCACTGTTTTCAAAGCTTCTTAATTTAGTTTTTATAGATATTGGTTACTTCAAAAATTTAGGATATGATCTATATTATTCGAATTTGTATTATATCGCCCTTTGTTTTGGTCTTTTAGAGGTAATACTTGTTTTATATAATAAAAGCGATATCATAAACTAAATATTGTCAATACTACAATAATATGGTATATTTTAATTACTGATTAGGAGTTGATAATATGTGCGGTATAGTAGGATATATTGGTACTGAAGATGCAAGAGAAATAATAATTAGTGGACTTACAAGATTAGAGTATAGAGGTTATGATTCAGCTGGTATTGCTTTATATGGTAGTGAATCAAAAACTTTTAATATTTATAAGGACAAGGGTAGAGTTGCACACTTAGAAACTATTACGGATTTTAGCTATAAGTCATGTTTAGGTATTGGACATACGAGATGGGCTACACACGGTGTTCCTAATCAAGCTAATAGTCATCCTCATACTTCAGGAGAAAGTCGTTTTTTTATTGTACATAATGGAGTTATTGATAATTATAAGGAATTAAAAAGTGAACTTTTAACTGAAAATAAGTTCTATAGTGATACAGATACTGAGGTTATTGCTCACTTAATCGAAAAATTTAGTTTTGAAATGAATGTTGACGAAGCAATACGTAAAACTATGAGTTTATTAGAAGGATCGTATGCTTTAGCAATTATTGATACTAAGGATGAAAGTAAATTATATGCCTGTAAAAATAAAAGTCCATTATTACTAGGAATTGGTGATAAAGGAATTATAGTCGCAAGTGATTTAATGGCACTTGTTGGATATAGTAAAGAATATATTCCACTTAAAGATAAAACATTTGTTGAGATAAGTGGAAATGATTATAAAATTTTAGATATTATCGGAAAAGTTGTAAAACACGAAGTTAAAGTAATTGATGTTGATTATTTAAACATTGAAAAAGGTGAATACGCTCATTTCATGTTAAAAGAGATAAGTGAACAACCAAGCGTTATAAGAACAATTATTACTAAATACTTTGATGGAGAAGAAGTTATTTTAAATGGAAAGGTTAAAGAAGCTTTAGAAGAAAGTGATCGTTTATATATTATAGCTGCGGGAACTTCTATGAACGCAGGAAGCGTTGGTAGAGAGCTATTTGAAAAGATGGCAGGTATTCCTACTGAAGTTCATATAGCTAGTGAATTTGCATATAATATGCCTTTACTATCTAAAAAACCTTTATTTATCTTTATAAGCCAATCAGGTGAAACTGCAGATTTAAGAGCAGTACTTGTTAATGTAAAAGCAAAAGGATATAGAACTTTAACTATTACTAATGTTAAAACTAGTACTTTAGCTAGAGAAGCTGATTATTTTGTTGAAATACATGCTGGTCCAGAAATCGCAGTTGCTAGTACTAAAGCTTATACAGCACAAATTGCAATACTTGCTATACTTGCATATGGACTTAGTGATAAACATATCAATTTAAGAAAAGAATTAAGTAAAGTAGCAATTTCAATTGAAAATGTTATTGATAGAAGAGAATATATTGAAACATTAGTGAAAGAGTATTTAACTAAGAGAAACTGTTTCTATATAGGACGAGGTATTGATTACTATGCTTGTCTTGAATCAAGTTTAAAACTAAAAGAGATTAGTTATATCCAAACAGAAGGATTTGCAGCTGGAGAATTAAAGCATGGAACTATTGCTTTAATAGAAGAAGATACACCAGTTATCGCGATTATTTCTCAAAGAGATATTAGTAAAAATACTAGAAGTAATTTAAATGAGGTAAAAAGTAGAGGAGCTAAAACATTAGTTATTAGTACTAATGGTGTTCATGAACATGATGATCAAATAGTACTTGATGATGTATATGAATTATTTAGTCCGTTACTAACAATTATCCCAGCTCAGTTTATAGCGTATTACGCTGCACTACATCGTGGATATGACATTGATAAGCCAAGAAACTTGGCTAAAAGCGTAACAGTTGAGTAACTAAATAGTTAGGTTTTCAACCTAACTATTTTATTTGCGAAAAGATAGAATTATGATACAATAGATATAATATTGAGGTGGAAGATATGGCGAAGTATTTTGGAACAGATGGAATTAGAGGAAGATTCAATTTAGAATTAACTAATTCACTAGCATTTAAGGTAGGACAAAGCTTAAAAAGTGTATTAGATACAAATCGATTGGTTATAGGAATGGATACTAGAGAATCTTCTAGTGAATTATTATATAGTGTAATTAGTGGAGCACAAAGTGTTGGAATAGATGTGATGAATGCGGGTGTTGTAAGCACACCATTAATAAGTCATTATTCTAAACAAAAAGAAGTATCAGGAGTTATGATTACTGCAAGCCATAATCCATATACGGATAACGGTATTAAAGTTTTTAATAAAGGTAATAAATTAAGTGAATATGAAGAATTAGCTATTGAAGATTTTATAGATGATAGTCCTAAATTTACAGTAACTACTATTGGTAAAATATATTCAGGTGAAGAAGTATTAGATTTATATTTAGATTTAATTGAATCGCTTGATTTTAATCAATCAAGTTTAAGAGTTGGATTTGATAGCGCAAACGGAGCTAATTATTTAATTAGTTATGGAATTTTAAGAGAAATGTGTGAAGAACATTACCAAATTGGATATAAACCTGATGGTAAGAATATAAATAAAGGTGTTGGTAGTACACATTTAGAAGCAATTACTAAATTAGTCAAAGATAATAATTTAGATATAGGCTTAAGTTTTGATGGTGATGGAGACCGTGTTTTAGTTGTTGATAAGGATTTAGATATTATTGATGGCGACTTAATTATTTATATAATTGCGAACTATTTAAAAGATCATGGATTGCTTAAAAAAGACACAGTAGTTTTAACTAGTATGTCTAATTTAGGAATCATAAAAGCTTTTGAAAGAAAAGGAATTAAAGTTGTATTAACAGGAGTTGGAGATAAATACGTTTTAGAGGAACTAAATAAAAACGGATACAGTATTGGTGGAGAAAATAGTGGACATGTTATTTTAAGAGACTATATTAATACTGGAGATGGGTTATTAGTTGGAGCTTATTTATTAAATATATTAGAAGTTACAGGTAAAACAATAAAAGAATTAACAAGTGATATTAACATGTGGCCTCAAACAATGGAAAACATTAGAACATTTAATAAGGATATACTAAATGATCAAAGAGTTGTTGATGTTATAGAAGAAGTAAAAACTATTTTAGGAATAAATGGTAAAGTTCTTATAAGAGCAAGTGGGACAGAACCTCTTATTCGTGTTACAATAAGTTGTGAGTTAAAAAATGACGTAGATAAATACGTTAATTTAATAGTTGGGGTTATAAACGAGGTTAAGGAGGAAGTTTAATGAAAAAGTTTGCGATTGTTCTAGCCGCTGGGAAAGGTACTAGAATGAAAACGGAATTACCTAAATGTGCATTTCCTATATTAAAGAAACCAATGATTGAATACATCGTTGAAAATATTGAAAAAAGTGTTGTTGATGAATCAGTTTGTGTTATTGGTTATCAAAAAGAAATATTTGAGAATATGTTAGAAGGACGTGTTGAGTTTGCCTATCAGGAACAACAATTAGGTACTGGACATGCTGTTATGGCAACAAAAGATATAATGGCAAATAAAAGAGGAACAACAATTATATTATTAGGAGATATGCCATTAATAGATCATAAAATCATTAATAAAGTAATGTCTTATCACTGTGATAGAGGTAATGATTTAACTGTTGTTACTACTGAATTTGAAAATCCTAAAGGATACGGTAGAATTATTCGTAATGAATATCGAAATATTGAAGCAATCGTTGAACACAACGATTGTACTGATGAACAAAAAAGAATTAAAGAAATTAATACTGGAATTTACGTTGTAAATAACAGTGATTTATATAAAGTTCTTGATAATATCAAGATAAATGAAAGAAAAGGGGAGTACTATTTAACTGATATCGTTGAAATTATGAAAAAAGACTATATCGTTGGTACTTTTGTATTATGGGATAACACAAAAGTTATGGGAGTTAATGACTTATTTAGTGTAAGTGTAGCTGAAAAAGTATTAAGAGAGAAAATTAATAAGTTCCATATGTTAAATGGAGTAAGTATCATTAACCCTGAGACTGTAACAATAGGACATGATGTTCAAATTGAAAGTAATGTTACAATCTATCCTAATACTTATATAACTGGACCTAGTATTATTAAAACAGGAGCTAAAGTTGGACCTAATACTGAGATTCATACATCAACTATTCATGAAAATGTAAAAGTTAAACATAGTTTAGTATTTGACAGTGAAGTTCATGATAATACTGTTATTGGGCCTTTTGCTCACTTAAGAAATGGAGCAAGTATTGGTAAATATAACCGTATAGGAAACTTCGTTGAAGTTAAAAATAGTAAAACAGGTAATGGAACTAAAGCTGCACATTTAGCTTATATTGGTGATACTGAGACTGGTAATAATGTAAACTTTGGTTGTGGTAGTATTACTGTAAACTATGATGGAGTTAAAAAACATAAAACAATGATTGGTAATGATGTCTTTATTGGATGTAATACTAATCTTGTAGCACCAATTGAAGTTGGAGATAATGTATTTATAGCTGCTGGAAGTACAGTAACTAAAAATATCCCTAAAGGTGCTCTTGCAATAGCTAGAAATAAGCAAATAAACAAAGCTGATTACGCTAAAAACTTCATTCGTCCTAAAGATGATCAATAATAGTTGACTTTACTTATTAAATGATATACAATTACTAAGCAACAAGAAAAACGAATGATGTGGAAAGAAGAGTACCCCTCTCACCTGATTGATTAATTGATAGGTTCAAGCTACTAAAATTTATTATAAATTTTATAGTGTGGGTACCCTAGGTACGCGCACTTTTTATATGCTTTCCATATTGAAAAAAAATATTAGGAGGTGTAATATATCGGAAGAAGATACGACAATTCAATGCCAGCGAAACGTAAGGACGATGGATTAGTAAACGAATCAATTAAAGCACGTGAAGTTATGGTTATTACTGATACAGGTGAAAAACTTGGTGTCATGAATACTAGAGAAGCAATGAACTTAGCGTGGGATAAAAACTTAGATTTGGTTGTAGTAGCACTAAGTGCTAAACCACCAGTTGCTAAGTTTATCGATTACAATAAATATCGTTATGAACAACAAAGAAAACAACGTGAAGCTAAAAAACATCAAAAAACTGTTTCGTTGAAGGAAATTAGATTATCTCCAAAAATTGATATCGGTGATTTTAATACTAAATTAAAAAATGGCCGTAAATTTTTAGAAAGTGGAGATAAACTTAAGATTTCTATTCGTTTCAGAGGTCGTGAAATGGCTTATACAAGTCGAGGTAGAGAAGTTATGATGAACTTTGCAAAAGAAGTTGAAGACATAGCATCTATCGAAAGCAGACCTGTACAAGACGGAAGAAACATGTTTATGACATTAACACCAAAAAAAGATAAATAAAAATTTAAGGAGTGAACAGAATGCCAAAAATGAAAACTCATTCAGGAACTGCAAAAAGAGTTAAAAAAACAGGAACTGGAAAAGTAGTAGCAACACATGCTAATAAAGGACATTTATTAAGCGCTAAATCAAAAGCATCAAAGCGTCGTCACAAAGGAGAATTACAAGTATCTAAAGGTGACTTAAAAAGAATTAAACAACAAATATCAAATATTAAATAACTAGGAGGTTTTTATTATGCCAAGAGTAAAAGGCGGAACAGTAGCAAGAAAAAGACGTAAAAAAATATTAAAGTTAGCCAAAGGATATTTTGGATCAAAACATCTATTATATAGAACTGCTAATGAACAAGTAATGAAATCATTAGCTTACGCATACAAGGATCGTAAGAGAAGAAAAAGAGACTTTAGAAAACTATGGATAACAAGAATTAACGCAGCATCAAGATTAAATGGATTATCATATTCAAAATTAATCAATGGATTAAGTAAAGCAAACGTAGAAGTTAACCGTAAGATGTTAGCTGATATCGCAGTAACTGATCCAGCTGGATTTACTGCAATTGTAGAAATCGCTAAAAA
>JAUVDP010000012.1 GCA_030595255.1 Mycoplasmatota bacterium
CTTTTACAATTGAATTAGTTAAATATCCTTCGCTAAATTCATCAATTATAATATATCCACTTGCTTCTTTTAAAGAATTAATCATTCCACTTTTCGCAAAAAGTGGAGTTGCGATAAACTCATTATTTATATTACTTATTCTTACTAATTGATACATTCTTCTACCAGAGGGTGAATGTACATTAGTATCTAATCTTGCTTCAAAATATGGAATAGGTAGTATATTATCTAGGTGATAAATTGTATTAACTATTTCATTAATAAATGTATTTAATACAAAGAACGCAGAAGTTGGTTGTCCAGGTAACCCAAAGAATAACTTATTGTTATATTTAGCTATAATACTAGGTTTACCTGGCTTAATACTAATCCCATGAACTAGTAATTCTGCCCCAATGCTTTCTAAAATAGCTAAAGTATAATCTTTATCTCCAACACTACTTCCGCCACTACTAAATACTATATCGCTGTTTTCAAATCCTTTTAAAACAGCTTCTTTATATGCCTCAAAATCATCATTGATAATCAATGATTCATTTACTACTATATTTTTATTTTTTAGATGATTACTAACAGTGTATGTATTAATATCTCTGATTTCACCAATTAATAGCTCTTCTTTATCTTTAACAATTTCATCACCAGTTGAAATTACTAAAGCATTTAACTTCTCATAAACATTAATTTCTTTAATTCCAATTGATTTTAAAGCTCCAATTACTAAAGGAGTTATTAATGTATTCTTTTTAACTATTACTTGTCCTTCTAAAATATCACTGCCTTTTAATAAGACATTTTCATTTATTGAGACACTCTTATTAATTATTACTTCGTCACCTAGTAATTCTGTATTTTCAATCATAACTGCGGCATTTGCCCCTTTTGGCAAATGACCTCCAGTAGGTACATAAACTGTAGTACTAGGAGTAACTATGTCAGTTGCTTCTTTACCCATCAATACTTCTCCAGTTAATTTTAAAATTGACGGAGTTGAAGACGTTGATAATTTCACACTATTAAAATCAACAGCATATCCATCAACAATACTTCTATTAAAATGAGGTACATCTTCTTTTGATATAATATCTTCAGCACTTACATAATTTAAGGCTTCACTTAGTAATACTGTTTTAGTTTTTAAATTGTAATCACTAAAATTATCTTTAAGTAATTTAATTGTTTCATCAATTGATTTAACTAAGAACATTTTTACCTCCTACCTTGTATTCCACATCTTTTAAATCATCAACAAAAGATTTATTGTGGCTTACAATAATAAAAGTAATTTTATTTTTAAGCTTTTTAATTAATTGTGTTAATTCATTTATAGACTCTAAATCAAGATGAGTTGTTGGTTCATCTAGTAATACTATATCTGGATTAAAAATAATTGATCTAATTATCGATACTTTCATTTTTTCACCTGAAGATAATTTTAATGCATTATTTTCAAGTAAGTGTTCAATATCTAACAACTTAGCATATTCAATAATCTTATCATGATATAAACTAATATCTAATTTTCTAACTTTTAAAGGATAAGCAATATTACAGTACGCAGTTCTATTAAAGATAACTGGTTCTTGACTATTATAAGTAACGTTAGCATTAATCTTTAATGAACCTTCGTAATCTAAAAATGAAGCAAATACTCTAAGTAATGTTGTTTTACCTGCGCCATTACGTCCACTTATCACAGTAACTTTATTTTTCTCAAATCTAAAATCTTCAAAGATAAATTCTAAAGATTTCATTTTTACTTTCAAGTTTCTTATCTCAATCATAAAAATCACCTCTAAACCTTGCGAGTAAAGTATGTAGTAAGAAAGCAATAGATAGTAAAATGAATCCCATTGCGATAGACATTGAGTATTCACCCATACTATTATTTAAAGCGATATAAGTAGTCATAACTCTTGTATCACCTTTAATATTTCCACCCACAAGCATTACTGCCCCTACTTCACTTAAAGCTCTAGAAAACCCTAAGATAATACTCATAAATATAAAAGGTTTAGTTTCAATTATTAAGAGAAATATTTTATCAATTTTAGAAGCACCTAAGGTTGTCGCAGTTTCTAAAACTTTCTTTTGAGTTTTCTCACTTGTAATTATAATATTCCCGATAATAATCGGTAAAACAAGTAATGTTTGAGCTATATACATTGCTGATTTTGTAAATAGTAAATTCATCCCATCAAACGGTCCAGTAATTAGTAATAGTACTATAAGTCCTAGAACTACTGGAGGTATTCCCATCAAAGTAAATACGACCTTCTTAGTAAACCTCTTTAATTTAAAGTCGGAAATACTAATTAAGATTCCTAAGAAAGTACCAATAACTGAGGCAGTCAATGTAGCTAAAATTGATATAGTTAAAGACAGAAATATAATCGAATATATTTCTGAATCAAAAGATATCAATAACTTAAATGCTTCAATAATACTTTCTAATATCATAAATTATCACTCCGCATTAGGATAAAACATCTGTATGTCACACATAATAAATTCAGATATTAAAATTTGGATATCACTTCTAAGTATCCAATCATAAAATAAATCAGCATTGTGATCGTCTCTATTATGTAAATCAGTACTAACTTTAATAACTCCATACTGATTTACAAGTTCATTTGGATCTTCGTAAGCTACTTCTAATTCAAGATTATCTTCCATAGCACAAAAAGTAGCTATATCAGTTAAAGTATAATATCCACTAAGAGATGTCATATTTAAAGTAGTTCCCATCCCTTGTCCTGTTTCTTTATACCAATCTCCAAATGTAGATACATCATATCCAAATGTATCCCATTGCTTTAATTCCTTCATATGAGTTCCTGAAGAATCTCCACGAGAATAAAAATCAAGTTCATTATCATAGATATAATCAAACGTAGCTTCAACACTATCTAAATCTAAAGCAACTGGACCCACTATTAAAAAATGATTAAACATCACATTACTTCTCTTTTCTCCATACCCTGCATTCATAAAAATCATTTCACTATCATAGTCATGAGTAAATAGAATATCTGCTTCTCCCATTTCTCCCATTTCAAGTGCGGCCCCTGTACCTAAAGCAACTACTTTTACTTTCACATCGTATTCTTCTTCAAAATAAGGAAGAATATACTCTAAAAAACCTGAGTTATCTAGAGACGTTGTAGTAACTAAAATTAGTTCTTCTTTGTTACATGAACTTAAAAATATTGTTAGTAATAAAGTCGTTAATAATAATACTTTTTTCATCCTATCACCTCAAAAAAAGACTTTTCACGCCAAAAAAGGAGTAAAAAGTCTATAATCCTTTCCAAACGTGGGAGGCACATAAATTTCTTTATATACCCATCGGCTTAAAAGTCATAGATACCCTTAGACTTTTAAGCTCGGAATACTTTTATTAATTATATTATACCACATAAAAGCGTTTTCTGACATTTCTTATTTATAATAATTAAGCTCGATTTTAATTGTAAAAATGTTTACAATATATTATAATAAGGATAGACAAAATAAAAATTAGGGAGGTTAAATAATGTTTGGATACATGGGTAAACTTCTAAGAATCAACTTAACGAATAACTCAATAAAAGTTGAAGACTTAGATTTAGAACTTGCAAAGAAATTTGTTGGAGGTCGAGGACTAGGAACTAAGATGCTTTACGATGAAATCGATCCTAAAATTGATGCTTTAAGTCCAGAAAATAAATTATTCTTCATAAATGGACCAATGAGTGGAACTCCTACCCCAACAGGTGGACGTTACATGGTTGTTACAAAATCACCTTTATCAGGAACTATTGCTTCATCAAACTCAGGAGGAACTTGGGGTGCACGTCTTAAGTATGCAGGGTATGATGGAATTATCGTTGAAGGTAAAGCTGATATGCCTGTTTATATCACAGTTACTGAAGAAAATGTTGAAATTAATGATGCATTTGATTTATGGGGTAAAACAGTTGGAGAAACTACAGATATATTACAAAAAGAAAAGAAAACTAATGTATTAGCTATCGGACCTGCAGGAGAAAGATTAAGTAAAATAGCTGCTATCATGAATGATAAAGATAGAGCTGCAGGACGTAGTGGTGTTGGAGCAGTAATGGGAAGTAAAAACCTTAAAGCTATCGTAGTAACAGGAAACTTAAAAGTTAGTTTATTTGATGAAGAAGCTACTAAAGCTAACAACAAAGAAGCTACACAAAAACTTAAAGATAATCCAGTTACTGGTGAAGGATTACCAGCTTACGGAACTGCAGTACTAGTTAATGTAATTAACGCTAACGGTATGTTCCCAACAAACAATTTCCAAGAAGGTGTATTTGCTAACGCAGAAGATATTTCAGGAGAAACTCTTGCTGAAAAGTATTTAGTTAGAAAAGACCCTTGTCACAGATGTCCTATTGGATGTGGACGTTACACTAAAACTGATAAAGTTGAGGGTGGAGGTCCTGAATATGAAACTATCTGGGCATTTGGAGCTGATTGTGGAGTTAAAGATTTAGCTAAAATTATCGAAGCTAACTATTGGTGTAACCAATATGGTATCGATACTATTTCAGCTGGAGCTACTCTCGCTGCTGCAATGGAATTAAGCCAAATAGGTTTACTAGATCATGTAGATTTTGAAGGTCATAAACTTGAATTCGGTAACGATGACGCTATCGTTTATTGGACTAAGAAATTAGCTCTAAGAGAAGGATTCGGAGATGAAATGGCTGATGGATCTTATAGACTATGTGAAAAATATGGTCGTGCTGATTTATCAATGTCAGTTAAGAAACTAGAAATCCCAGCATACGACCCTCGTGGTGTTCAAGGGCATGGATTAAACTATGCTACTTCAAACCGTGGTGGATGTCATGTACGTGGATATATGATTAGCCCTGAAATTTTAGGTTTACCAGCTAAGCTTGAAAGACAAGAACTTAAAGATAAACCTTTCTGGACTAAAACATTCCAAGATTTAACTGCATTTATTGACTCAACTGGTCTTTGCTTATTTACTTCATTTGCACTTGGTGCTGATGACTATGCTAAGATTTTTAATAGTATAGTAGGAACAAGCTGGAATGGTGACGATGTACTTAAAGCCGGAGAAAGAATTTATAACATTGAAAAACAATTTAACATAGAAGCAGGAATTTTACCTGAAGAAGATACTCTGCCTGAGAGATTCTTAAAAGTACCAATGCCTGCTGGTCCTACAGAAGGACATGTCCATCGCTTAAGCGAACTATTACCTGAATATTATGAATTAAGAGGTTGGGACAGTAAAGGTGCACCAACAAAAGAAAGATTAGAAGATTTAGGATTATAAATTTGAAAAGGAATGAATAGGAATATTCATTCCTTCTTAATATGATAAAAAAAATATATATAGAACTCACAAATAGATGTAATCTAACTTGTGATATGTGTTACAGGCATACGTGGGATAATATCCTTGGTGATATGGACAAAGAAACAATCAATAAATTATATAATCAAATAGAAAAACCTATCACCATGGTATTTGGTGGTATAGGAGAACCAACTGTTGCAAAGAATTTTGAATATGCAGTAGATAAGTTTAAAGAATTTGATTTAGAAATTACAACAAACGGAATTATGAGTGAAGAAAAACTCTTTTTAATATGTCAAAATTTTAAAAATGTTATAATAAGTGTAGATGGTACAGAGGCAGATTATTATGATATTAGGAAAACAGATTTTAATAATGTTAAAAGAACAATCGAATACATTTATAATTACCGTAAAAAAAACGATGTGAAATTACCAGAAATGGAATTTGCTTTTGTAATATCAAAAGTTAACAAAGAAGCAATATATAAAGTTATTGACTGTGCAAGTAGAAACAATGTTAAAAAAATATTGATGTCTCATCTTCTTCCACAAAATTTACATCAACAAAATGAAATATGTTATACAGAATGTTATAACGAATTAGGACATGAATATGTTAAATTAGTTAATAAATATGCATACTTTGGAATGAGAGTTGTAGTATCTTTTCCATTTATGGAAATTAAAACAGATAGAATATGTCACTTCGTAGAAAACAACTATACATATATTGACTATACTGGTGAAGTTAGCCCTTGCTATCGATTTGCGAATACATATACAGAATGGGTTTTCGGAAGAGAAAAAACGGTACTAAAACATTCGTTTGGGAATATCTTAAAAGACAGTATAAATGATATTTATAATAGTAAAAAGTACAAGGTATTTAGAGACTCAGTTTTACATGTAGATCATCCTAGTTGTGTTGATTGTGATTTGCGTGATGGATGTAGTTACGTTGATGACACAGAGTTTGACTGCTTAGGTAATTCTCCTAGTTGTGGAGACTGTTTATGGAATAGAAATATAATAAGATGTACGTAGGTGATATTAGAAATGATTACAGTAAAATTGTATTCTGCAGTAAGAAAATATGGTGGGAAAGAAGTTCTTTTTGATCATAAAGATGGAATGACAGTTAGAGATATTGTTGAAGACTTAAAAATACCTCTAAAAGAGTTATCTATTATAATATTAGATAATTTTGATAGTACTCCTGACATTATGTTAGATAGAACAGTTAAAGACGGAGCATTACTTCATCTGTTTCCTCCAATGGCAGGAGGTTAAAATTATCAAATATAGTAGAAATATGGGAATAATGAATGATTTTGAACTTGAAAAGTTTAAAAAGACTAAAGCTTTAATCGTAGGTGTAGGTGGACTAGGTGGATACATTGCATCTAGTTTAGTTAGAATCGGGGTTAGCTCAATTACTATTGTTGATTTTGATAAGTTTGATGATTCAAATTTAAATCGTCAACTATTCGCAACTTCAAAAACAATTAATAAATCTAAAGTAGAAGTTGTTAAACTGGAGCTATTAGATATTAACCCAGAGTTAAATATCATTGCTATTAATTCAAAATTAGATGAATTATTTGATAAAACTTATTTTGAAGGAATAGATGTTGTATTTGATGCAGTTGATAATATAAAATCTAAAGTTTTAATTGAAAAATATTGTTCTATATTTAATATTCCACTTATTCATGGCGCTATAGCGGGATGGTACGGACAACTAGGTATAATAATGCCTGGTAGTAACATCTTAAGTGAATTATATAAAGATAAAGAAAAAGGTATTGAATCTGTCTTAATGAGTCCTACTTTTACTCCTGGTATAGTAGCTAATATGATGATTAGTGAGTTTGTAAAATTTGTATTAAAAAAAGAAGCTCTCGTTAATCAAATTCTTTATATAGACCTTCTTGATCATGAATATCGAATTATATACAAAAAATAAGCAAATCCAATTGGATTTGCTTTTTATTTACTCTTCTTCACTAACGTAATCAGTTATAGTACATGCACCTGGATATTCATCATTTAAATAATTCTCAACACTTTCATTGTGTAGATAAGCCTGTTCTAAAATATTATCATGAGCTTCTTCATCCTGAAGAATATCATTAATATAATATTCATAAACTCCATCATCCTTATATATAAATTTATATACATCATCATCTTTAGTACATACAGCAATTAAAGAACCAGATGGAATCTCCATTACATCAGGAGGTGCAAGTAATTTTTCTCTTAATCCACATCCTGAAAGTAATCCAATAACTAATATTAAACTAAATATTACTATTACTTTTTTCATATTAACACCTCACAACATATTATACTTTATTATAACATAGAAAAAAGACCTGCAAAAGATGCAGGTCATTATTGTTGATTTTTTAGTTTATAAGCTGAATAAAATAATGTTAACGGTATTAATATTGTAATAAATAATAAACTATATTGCAATATTATCCAGTACCATTCGCCTACATATCCAAACCCTAACATTATAATCATATATATAAGAAAAAACGAAGATAAGATTCCTGAATAAAATAAAATTCTTTTTGTATGTGTAGAACCAATATATTTGTATAAAATCAGCATTAAAGTTGCCACTCCGCCAGTTATTGTAACAATAAGTAAACTCATTAATATGAACTCCATATCCCCATTCCCATCAATTATACCAATAATTGTCATTGCAATACCTAGCAATGCAAATATAAAATATGCTAAAAACCCTATTATTACTGAAATCCTTGATAACTTAAGTAATAACTTATCATTACTACCTTTACTAAGAATCAGTTTTTTTTCATAGTTTTTCTTTTTATAATTCTCTTTATACTCTTTTAAGTCTTTTCTAACAGCTCGAAGAGTTTCAATATTATTATTAGCACTCAATTGGATCGACATAGCCAATATTATGATAAATTGAGGAAATAAATAAAACACTGGAATAAATATACAAATAATACTAATAATTATTACAGTAATCATAGATAATGATAAATATCTCTTAAGATTTTCAGATTCAATTATAACTTTAGTCATTAAGTAAATTCTAATAATCAAATGAGATATAAGAATAACAAATACAATCCATGATAAATAAACAGCTATCCCATAAGTCCCGTTAAAAATTACATAGTACCCCTTCATTATGAATTCTATATCTGAAGATATAAAATAACCTTCCTCAGCAGTTGTGTGTATAAAGTTAAATAAATATGCAACAAATACTAAAATTGAAGTAGTAAGATATATTATGTTCCTACGCTTATCAATATCCATATATACCTCTACTTTTTCTCCACCAATAATCTCATTAATTGATAGTTTATATAAGATAGATAATCTTTCTAAAATCTCAATATCAGGAATTGATTCTCCTCTTTCCCACTTTGAAACAGCTTGAGTTGATACATTACACAACTTAGAAATATCTTTCTGAGTTAAATTATTTTCTTTCCTTAGTTTTGTCTATTTACTAGTAATTGATTTATATCAACTATCAGTTGACCTATATAAATGCCTTAGTTAAAGTATTTATCATATAATCTAACTCTTATTATAACATAGTTTTTCTATTAAAAATCTTTAAATAAAAAAGGCTTATCAAATAACAAGCCTTTAATAGTTAATCTTTTTATAAAAATGTAAATGATATTAATAATGTTGATAAGTCACCATAGTTAGTTCTAATATAAGTTAAATCAAATAGAACTTTAAAAATAAACGCTATAAATCCTCATGCAATTCTTTCAAGAATTGCAATAATAACTAGCGATATCATTATTAAAGCTTTTGATTTACCTATTTTATGTATTTGTACTTCTTTTTTCTTAATTAATACTGCCGCAAGACCTAGTAAAGATAACAACGATAAAACTTATTGTTAATATACTTATTAATCTAGTAAAAGTTTCCACAAAATCCACTTCATTTATTTAACTATCAAAATATCACCATATTATCCTCGTTGTGTGTAGTTTTTCCGTACCAATTTCTTTTATATCTTGCATCTTTAAAATTACCTATTTTTTTAATCTTTTGTTCATTTAATAGATTCTTAATAACTTTTTTAATAGTTTCATGTGAAATATCAGGCCATACGAGATGAATCTCTTTTCTTGAAATAGGATTCCAACTCTTCTTAATTGTTTCTTCAATTCTAAATTTCTTACTTTTCTTTTCGTTATCTACAATTCTAAAACGGCTATTTAACTCAATATGGCAAGAATATAAAGATTCTAGAAAGTTTTCAATAAAAGGATTATAGTCATTACTATTATCATCCCAATTTATTGAAGATAATCTTATAGATTCATAATATTCAGATTTATAGTTGTTAATTTGTTTCTCAAATGAAACAAATTCTCCAACGTTATATTCATTTCTAAATAATAGTAATAATGATAATAACCTTGATATTCTACCATTACCTTCACTAAATGGTTGAATACAAAGGAAATCGAAAATTACACAAGGTATCAATAACAATCTAGGAATAGCTCTGTCATCTAGCGCTTCTTTAAAGCCTCTAACTAGCAGTTCCATCGCCCCATTAGTATCTTGTGAACTTACAGGGTTAAGAATAACTTTCCTAGTTCCATTTGGTAAATCCTCGGTAAATAAAATATCATTATCTTTATAAGCCCCTACTGAGTTTAGTCCTGTATGTAATAATAGTGTTTTATGAAAATCTCTTATAATATATTCATTAAATTGAAAGCTGTCATAATTAGTAAAAATCTCATTTATTACATCACTATAACCTAAAATTATTCCCTCACTCCGATTAACAGGATCTATGTGTTTGTCAATAAGTGATTCAATTCTTTTATCAGTTGCAAAAATACCGTCAATAGCGTTAGATGCTTTTACAGATTGAGTTTTTGAAATATCTCGTAGATTACTAAATACTTTTGGATACATTTCACTATTAATCATTCCAACTGCTTGAATTTTTTCAATTGATACTAATAATGACAAAACATTATTAGATATACGGTCTGTCTTTAAAAATGAATAATCATAAACTTTCACATAATCACTCCTTACTAGGTATATTTTATCATATTGCACCTAGTAAATCAATAATAATTCTTTTTACTAGGTATTTAATACAATGTATTACCTAGTAAAATAAAAAGACTAGAATTTTCTAGTCTTTGATATTAAGTGATCTTTATAAAAATATAATCATTATAACTTTAATTAAATACTATATTTAGTCTATATAAGAATACAGTATGAAGAATTCCTACAATAAATAAGATACTTCCAAATAAAATACTTTGGGAAAGAATAATACTAATACATATAACAAACCATATTGTAATTACTGCAGTTTTTCTATCTTTATATGTTATACCTCTGTATTTAGTATAATTAGTGATAATAGGGCCAAATGTTTTATTATTCATTAGCCAGTTATATAATCTATCAGAACTATGTGTAAAGAAATAAGCAGCTATTATTAAGAATATTGTTGTAGGTAAACCGGGTACTACTACTCCTATTGCGCCAATTGCTAACATTATAGATCCTAATATTATATATACAATTCTTTTCATTTCTTCACCTCAAATCTTATATTATTTCTCTTTATACTATATCATAAAAATTATAATTAAAGGAGGTATATGCTTATCTCTCAAAAAAAACAACATACTGTGTATGTTGTTTAGTATTCCATTCTTGAATATGCCATTATTATATATGTAGTAATATGAGTAATGAACAATATAAGCATTACTACTCCTACCACCATATAATATGGGGGTGAATATGGACCACTAAAGAAGAAAGGATATATAAATATTACTAGAAAATATAATGATAGTACTAAAATTTTCCCAAATAATTTCGGCCAATTAGGAATCCATCTCTTTAGTTCTAAGAATACAAAAACTAAAATAAGAAGCGCTAAAAATCCTACAAATGAAGAAATCAAACCATAATGCAGTGCTTCATTATAACCAACATTCCAATCTATCATGCGTACTTGAAAGTAAGTTATTGTAATTAATGCTACTGGTATAGGTGGAAATACTATCATTGCAATCATTCTTAACTTTTTATGTGTCATATCTACTGCCTTATACAAATTAGTTGATTTATTTACAATAATAATTCCAAATACAGGTATAGCAATTATAGTGTAAAATGCAGTGTAAATTATATCATTATAATATTCTCTAAAACTTAAATAAATTAAACCTATTGATATTACTGATACAATAACAATTATTAAATGATTTTTTTTGTAGTCTATAAAATGTTTTTTACTAGCTTCTAATATCTCTGTCATAGTAACTCTCCCTTGTTTTCTGTATGGTGCGGTCGATGAGATTTGAACTCACACATCCTAAGATACTACCCCCTCAAGGTAGCGCGTCTGCCGTTCCGCCACGACCGCATAAAGTAATTATAACATTATAAGGTTAAATTGTTTATTAGTTTTTTTATTATTTTATTTAGATTTAGTCTTCACATTATGACTAAAATTTGATACAATTTAAACAGTCTAGGAGTGATAATATGTTAGTAATGATTGGTGCAAGTGCAAGTGGTAAGACAGAAATAGCGAAAATACTAATAGAGAAATACGGATTTAGTAAATTAGTTACCTATACAACACGTGATATGCGTGAAGGTGAAGTAAATGGAATCGATTATCACTTCATTTCTATTGAAGAGTTTGAAAAGAAAAAAAAGAAGAGAGAATTCTTAGAAACTGCACAATATCACAACACTTATTACGGTTCACCTAAAAAAGGTGCAGATGAAATGAAAGTCATCATTGTTGAGCCTAAAGGAGATAACTCAATATTTAGAAAAAATCTTCCTAAGACAATATTTATCTATTTAGAAACAGATCAACTTATAAGAAGAGTTAGAATGTTAAATAGAGGGGATAAACTTGAAGATGTTGAATCAAGATTTAAAGAAGATAAAAAACATTTTAGAAAATCTAGGTTTAAGCACCTAGATCACATTGTAAATACTAGTTCACATACTTTAGAAGAATTAGCAGAAAACATCTATCATTTGTACACTGAAGATATCAAAAACCAAAACTAATAGTTTTGGTTTTTTTATACAAGGGTGTTATAATGGTTTTATAATAAAACTAATGTTTCAAAAGGATGGTGCACGATGGAAACTTTGTTGACACTTGATAACTTTGCTTTTATTTCTTTTTATGAAGTATTAACTGAAAGTATTATCTATAATATTGCATTACTATTAACCCTAGGTATAATTGGTGGTAAATTAGCTAATTTGGTTAAACTACCTAAAGTTACAGGATATATTATTATTGGTATAATCGCGGGACCTAGTGCCCTCCATTTACTAAGTTCAGACGTTCTATATAGTTTTAAACCATTTAAAATCTTAGCTTTAGGTTTTATTGGTTTTAATATTGGAATGGAACTGAACTTTTCTAATTTAAAAAGTTCAGGTAGACATGTGCTATTTATTACATTTAGTCAGGCAATATTAACATTCCTTATGGTAATGTTTGCTGTAGTTTTATTTGTAGATGAGTATAAATGGACTTATGGACTTATTTTTGGAGCAATAGCTACAGTAACTACTCCTGCTCCAATACTTGCTTGTATTAAGAGTTATAACGTAAAAGGAAGACTATCTGATTTGTTATGTCCGATGGTTGCACTTGATGATGCTATTGGTATTATGATTTTTGCGTTTGTTTTACCAATCTCTGTTTACTTAGCTGGACATAGTGGGGAAGTAATAAGTGGAACTACTTTAATTATTGGACCTCTATTTGAAATTGGTTTTTCAATTCTAATAGGTAGTATAATCGGATTGATTTTAATATACGTTTTAGATCACTTTAAAAAGGGAGATAATGTTTCATTACTCTTAATAGTGGTTATTGGGATACTATTTGGAATTGCAATTGGATACGCAGTCGAGATTTCAGCTATTTTGTTACCATTAACTATAGGAGTATTAATAGCGAATGGTCTTGAAAGAGAATTTATGTTTAAGATTAAAGAAAATACCGATGCTATTATATTACCCTTATTACTTGTATTTTTTACTTTATCAGGAGCTGAACTTAAAATTCATTTATTATGGCAAATAGGTGGGCTTGGTTTGATCTATATAGTTGTTAGATTAATAGCTAAATATTTAGCTACTAGTTTCTCATCGAAAATCATTGGTGAAAATAGTGATGTTGTAAGATATTTAGGAGTTGCTTTAATACCTCAAGGTGGGGTAGCAATCGATATGGCAATCCTAGCTGAATTTAGATTTATACAGCTTGCTAACGAGACAAACAGTGCTTTAGCTGAAATTGGTTCTACTATTCTAACTGTAATTTTAGCAGCTACTGTTATTTATAAAATATTTGGTGAAATTATTGTTAAATGGGCATTTGATCAAGCACATGAAATACCTAAACATGACAAGGATTATTTGGAACATCAACATGTTCTTTAGATAGTTGACAAGCAGTTCAATTTGAACTGCTTTTTTTGTTATTTAAAATCATTACAATTCCAGAATTGTTTGTATAGAAAGTAAGCGTTTTTATGTTATGATAGTAATAAGGAATTATTTTGTACATCAAAACACTTTGGAGGCATATTATGAATAAAAACATATTAGACAAAATTAAAGTTGAAACACTAACGGCTAATCCTGAATTAAATGAGCCACATAAGAACTTACATGAGAAAGAAGTTAGAGTAGTTCTTAAGAACTGTGACATTATTAATCCTGAAAATATTAACCATTATATTGCTAAAGATGGTTATTTTGCGATTAATCAGATTTTAACAGGAATGTCACAAGAAGATGTAATTAAAGTTGTATCTGATTCTGGACTTCGTGGTCGTGGTGGTGGTGGATTCCCTACAGGTAGAAAATGGAACTTTGCTTATAAAAATGAAAATGATACGAAATATATAATATGTAATGCTGATGAAGGTGATCCAGGGGCATTTATGGATCGTTCAGTACTTGAAAAAGATCCACACAGTATTCTTGAAGGTATGATAATTGCGGGATTCGCAATTGGAGCTGAAACTGGGTTTATTTATGTTAGAGCTGAATACCCACTAGCAGCAGAAAGATTACAAAAAGCAATTGATGATGCACTTGAACTTAATATCTTAGGTGAAAATATCTTTGGTACTAAGTTTAATTTTAAAATTGAAATTAGATTAGGTGCTGGGGCATTTGTTTGTGGTGAAGAAACAGCGTTAATTGCTTCAATAGAAGGTAATAGAGGCATGAGTAAAAATAAACCTCCTTATCCAGCTATTGAAGGATTATATGGTAAACCTACAATTATTAATAACGTTGAAACGTTAGCTAATATATCTCAAATAATATTAAAAGGTAGTAAATGGTTTAGATCATTTGGTACAGAAAAATCTCCAGGAACTAAAG
Organism: Mycoplasmatota bacterium; assembly: GCA_030595255.1. Taxonomy (GTDB): domain Bacteria; phylum Bacillota_I; class Bacilli_A; order Izemoplasmatales; family Izemoplasmataceae; genus JAFGXW01. Next base: position 14,806 of record JAUVDP010000012.1, read on the forward strand.
TATTTGCTTTAGCTGGTAAAATTAAGAATACTGGACTTATTGAAGTTCCTATGGGAATAACTTTAGGTGAAATTATTCATGATATCGGTCGTGGTGTTGGGAACAAGAGAAAATTTAAAGCAGTTCTTACTGGTGGACCTAGTGGTGGGTGTTTAACTGAAAAACATTTGGATCAAGAAGTTGATTTTGATACACTAGTAGCCCTTGGAAGTATGATGGGCTCAGGTGGAATGATTGTTTTAGATGATCATGACTGTATGGTTGATATTGCTAAATTCTATTTAGATTTTAGTGTAGATGAAAGTTGTGGTAAATGTACTCCTTGTAGAGAAGGTACTATCCAACTTTATAAATTATTAGAAAAAATCACTAATGGTGAAGGAACTATAGCTGATTTAGATAAACTTAAAAAACTATCTAAAGCAGTTAAGAAAACTTCTTTATGTGGACTTGGTATGACAGCTCCAAATCCTATCTTATCAACATTAGAACATTTCTACGATGAGTATTTAGCTCATGTTACTCATAAAGTATGCCCAGCAAGTTCTTGTAGAGGGTTAATTGAAAAATATATAATCCAAGATAACTGTGTTGGATGTACAATATGTGCTAAAAGATGCCCTGTTCAGTGTATAACTGGCGAGAGAAAGGGTCTTCACGTTATTGATCAAGATGCTTGTATCCAATGTGGAGAATGTTTTGCATCATGTAATTTTGATGCAATAATTACTAAGTAGAGGTGACTACGATGAAGATGATAAATTTAAAAATAAACGATCAAGAAATAGTTGTTGAAGCAGGGAAAAATATTTTAGATTATTGTGTAGAACTTGGAATAGATATTCCAACATTTTGTCATGATGAAAGAATCAAATCTGAAGGTGCATGTAGAATGTGTGTTGTTGAAGTTAAAGGAATAAATAGGCTACTAGCTAGTTGTGCTACTCCTGCAACTGATGGAATGGAAATTAAAACTCATTCACCTGAAGTTATGGAAGCTAGAAAAGATGTTCTTGAATTAACTTGGGCAAGTCATCCAAATGATTGCGTTGTATGTGATGCTAATGGTGATTGTAAACTTCAAGATTATTCATATGAATATAATTTAACTTCTATTCCTGAATATGATGGACATAAAAGAAACTTTAGTATTGATGATTCTAATAAATTCTTTTATATCGATCCTGAAAAATGTATTTTATGTGGTAAATGTGTTTATGTTTGTAAAGATCTTCAAGGTGTTGAAGCTTTAGGATTTAATCAACGTGGTCACGATACATTTATTTCATTCGCTTTTGATAATGGTATGGAACAATCAAATTGTGTTAGTTGTGGTAACTGTGTTAGTGTTTGTCCAACTGGTGCATTAATGGAAAAAAGTAACGTAATGTTTAGAAGTTGGGAAACTAAGAAAACAAGAACTACTTGTCCATATTGCGGTGTTGGTTGCCAATTTGATATCGTAACTAAAGGAGAACAAGTCGTTAGAATAGACCCAGCTCCTGGAACTCCTAATGAAGGATTATTATGTGTTAAAGGTAAGTTTGCTTATAAATTCATTAACCATAAAGGTAGATTAACTAGTCCTTTAATTAAAGAAAACGGTGAATTTAGAGAAGCTTCATGGGATGAAGCTTATGATTTAATCGCTAGTAAATATACTGAATTAAATAATAAATACGGTTCAGCAACATTCGCAGGTCTTGCGAGTGCTAAATGTACTAATGAAGAAAACTATATGTTCCAAAAATTATTCCGTGCAGCAATTGGTACAAACAATGTAGATCACTGCGCTAGACTATGTCATGCTTCTACTGTTGCTGGACTAGCTACTACTTTAGGTAGTGGTGCAATGACTAACAGTATCGCTGAAGTAAAAGATCATGATGTAATATTTGTTATTGGATCTAATACAACTGAAACACATCCTGTTATTGGATCATTTATGAAACAAGCGATTGCTAAAGGTTCTAAAATAATTGTTGCTGATCCTCGTGAAATTGAATTAGCGGAAGGTGCTGATGTATTCCTAAAAATACTACCTGGAACTAATGTACCTTTATTAAACGCAATGATGAAAGTAATTTATAATGAAAATCTTCATGATATAGATTATATTTCAGAAAGAACAGAAAACTTTGAAACTACTTTAGAAACAATACAAAACACTGATATTGAAGAAGCCGCAGAAATTTGTGGTATAGACGCAGAAGATATTAGAAAAGCAGCTAGAATTTATGCTGCTGGAAATAAAGCTGGAATATATTATGCTATGGGTATTACTCAACATTCACAAGGTACCAACAATGTTAAGAGTATAGCTAACTTAGCACTACTATGCGGTAATGTAGGAATTGAATCTGGTGGAATCAACCCGCTACGTGGACAAAATAATGTTCAAGGTGCTTGTGATATGGGTGGATTACCTGATGTATTCCCAGGATATCAAAAAGTGTTTAATGATGAAGCACGAGCTAAGTTTGAAAAAGCTTGGGGTGTTAAATTAGATAATAAAGTTGGATTAAGTTTACCTCATGTACTTGATGGTGCTTATGAAGACCAAATTAGATTCTTATATATAATGGGTGAAAATCCTGTAGTAAGTGATCCAGATACAACACATGTTAAGAAATCATTAGACAACTTAGACTTCTTAATAGTTCAAGACTTATTCATGACTGAAACTGCTGAAATGGCGGACGTTATTTTACCTGCTTCTTCATACGCAGAAAAAGAAGGAACTTTCACTAATACTGAAAGACGTGTTCAAATGATAAGACCAGCAATTAAACCTGTTGGTGATAGTAAAGCTGATTATATAATCATTCAAGAAATCATGAATAAAATAGGATATAATCAACCTATATTAACTCCAAGTGAAATTATGGATGAAGTTGCTACTCTAACTCCTATCTACGGAGGGGTTAGTTATGATAGAATACAAGAATTGGGATTACAATGGCCAGTTTTAGACCATAATCATCCTGGTACCAAGTACCTACACAAAGATAAGTTCGCACGTGGTCTAGGTCTATTTAGTGAAGTAGAATTCGCAGAAGCTAAAGAATTACCTGATGAAAACTTCCCTATAGTTCTAACTACAGGACGTGTATTATATCACTTCCATACAATTTCAATGACAGGTAAAAACGAAGAAATTAATGAAATAGTTCCTGAAAACTTTATTGAAATTAGTCCAAAAACAGCAGAAAGTTATAAACTTAAACACATGGATCACGCTAGTATTTCATCGAGACGTGGAACAACAAAAGCAGTTGTTCACGTAACTGATAAAATCGGAGACGGAGTTATGTTTATGCCATTCCATTTCGCTGATGGAGCAAATATGTTAACAAATACTGAATTAGACGCAACGTGTAATATCCCTGAACTTAAAGTTTGCGCTGTTCAGATTGATGGAAAGTTATAGGTGAATAAAATGAGTATATATGTATTAGAAGAACAATTAAACGAATTTAAAATTGAAGTTATAGACAAATACAGAGATACAAAAAGTCCTTTAATGCAAATTTTACAAGAATCACAAAAAAGATATGGTTGTGTTCCAGTAGAAGTCCAAGAATTTATTAGTAAAGAAATGAACATAACTACAGCTAAAATTAATGGAGTAGTATCATTTTACTCAATGTTTAGTTTGAAACCAAGTGGTAGACATATCTTAGGTGTTTGTACAGGTACAGCGTGTTATGTTAAAGGAGCTTCAAGACTAGTTGAAAGAGTTGAAGCTTTACTTGATACTGAGTATGGTTCTACAACTGAAGATGGATGTTTTACTTTAGCTCATACTAGATGTGTTGGAGATTGTGCTCAAGCTCCAGTAATTATGGTAAATGACGAATTTAATGGTAAAGTAACTAGTGATGATATTCCAAAAATAATTGCTAGACATCGAGGAAAGAATTGTAAAAAATAGTATTTAAAAAGCAAGAATCATTTTAATTGATTCTTGCTTTTTTTGTTATTTTTTAAGATACAAAGTTAATACATATCCAAATATAAATACTACCCAAGCAATATACCATAAGTTAAACACTAACCCTAGTATAAGAAATATACCAGCACATGCTGAGTATACCATATCCTCTTGTCTCTTTTCCTCTTTACTCGCTTCAGAATTAAAATTATAACCACCCATATCAAAACTAACATATAACAACATAGCTACTGATAGTGCAGCGATACTCAATATTATAATTGTATAAGTATTATAGTTTTCATATCCAAATATAAAGACTGAAATTGGGGAAAGAATTAGTAATACAATTGCTGATATCATAATCAATTTATTTCTTTTTGATAGAACCCTTTTATCTTCTTTTTCAATAAGTTTCCCTTTAAGTATTTCATCAACAGTAATATCATATAGTTTTGCGATTTCTAGTAATAATAGTGAATCGGGAAGATTCTCTCCTCTTTCCCATTTACTGACAGCTTGATATGATACTCCTAACTTTTCGGATAAATCTGTTTGTGTATAATTGTTATCTTTACGTAATTTTGTAAGTAAATATGCAGCTTTATTTTCTAACATATTACCACCTCACCTTCATAATACAATACAATTAATATGATTTGTATAACTTTGTGGTTTAATTATCTAAACCTAAGGTTGAATTTTATTACTTCTTCTCCTTATTAAGAGAAATATCTTACTCAACCTAAAAGTGAAATAAAAAAGCAAGATCAATTGATTCTTGCTTTAAATTTACTTATAACTTCTTTTATATTAATAAATGGTAAAGACATTATACTCCATAGTGACATATAAAATATAAATGCTCCTGGAATTATATAGACAAATGGAATTGGTCTTTCTACTAATACTCCGTTTATTTCTTTTTGATAAGTAATCCATGGTGCTGCTGATTCAAATAAGACATACACATCATTACCACTACCCCAAATACCCATATAATTTGGCAAGTAGTTTCTTAAACCTACTTCTACAAAGAAAGCTGTTAAAGCCATATTATACATCGCACCAAACATTAAAAGTAAAAACATATAACCTAAATGTTTAATACTAGGAACATGTAATTTCCATGCTATTAATAATAATGGTACTCCAACTAATATTACATGTGCAAAGAAGAATCTAATAGTGTTGTAAGCAAATAGTGTATCACCTGCTATATTATTTGGATATAGAAGTGAAGAGAATGCAAATACAGCACCTAGATAATACATGTAATCTTTTAATATCTTATTCTTAGATAACATAAAGAACGGGTAAACTAAAGTTGAAAATCCACATAAATCAGTAAAGAATAGCTCATACGTTTTTAAATCAGATTCTAGCCAATACCGAGAAAAATGAATTACCCAAGCTAAAATTGTTAAGCTAAAAAGAAACCAATATTTAAAACTATTAGATCTATTTTTAAAAGCATAGTATAATCCAATAATTACTAAGGGTACTAACCCAGTATAAAATAAATGATTTAAACTAAACATATCTAGCATAATATATCCCTCCAAGTCGTAAATATTAAAATACTTGTCTATATAATTATACTACAAATATTTATAAAAAAATACATTCCTTTTTGGAATGTATTTTATTTAATCTTTATATAATTTCGAAACTTGTTCTTTAGCTTTTTCACTACCCAAGAAATTGTCAAATGATCCTTCAAAAGTATAAGAACCTAAATCTCCAACTTCCACTACTTTATTAGTAACTGTGTTTAATAGTCTATGATCGTGTGATATTAATAGTAAAGAACCTCTATATTCTTTTAAGCCTGTATTTACGGATGAAATTGATTCTAAGTCTAAATGGTTTGTAGGTTGATCCATTAATAATGTATTAACTTCAGATAACATTAACTTAGATAACATACAACGCATCTTCTCTCCACCAGATAGATACTGAACTTTTTTAAATACTTGATCTCCACTAAATAACATTCTACCAAGGAATCCTCTAATATATGATTCGTGAGGGTCTTTTGAATATTGTCTAAGCCAATCAATTAAAGAGAGTTTTGGATCAATAAAGTAATCTGTATTATCAAGTGGTAATAAAGAGTGAGTTACAGTTTGTCCCCATTTAATTGTCCCAGTATCTGGTTCAACTTCACCTTCTAGTACTTTTAGTAATAATGTTTTAGTCAAATCATCTTTTCCTGTAATAGCTACTTTATCATCTCTACTCACAACAAACGATACGTTCTCAAATATTTTTTTGCCTTCAAATGAAGCTGATAAATTTTCTACTGCTAGTACATCTTTACCAAGATTTCGTTCTATATCAAATCCAACAAAAGGATACTTTCTTGATGAAGGTACTATTTCATCAAGATTAATTTTTTCTAAAGATTTTTTTCTTGAAGTTGCTTGAGAAGATTTTGATGCATTAGCGCTAAATCTAGCTATAAATGCTTTTAACTCTTTAATTTTATCTTCTTTTTTCTTATTAGAAGCAAGCATTAATCTTTGAGCTAATTCTGATGACTGTTTCCAGAAATCATAGTTACCTGGATAAAGCTTAACTGCGAAATAATCTATATCAACCATGTGAGTACATACTTTATTTAAGAAATGTCTATCATGTGATACTGTAATAACTGTTTTATCAAAATCTAGTAAGAAATTTTCAAGCCAATCAATTGCTTCAAAGTCTAGGTGGTTTGTAGGTTCATCTAGTAATAAAATATCGGGATCACCAAACAATGCTTGAGCTAACAATATCTTAACTTTATCTTGCCCAATTACTTCACTCATCTTTTTATCAAAGTTATCACTATTTACTTTCAATCCATTTAATAACTTCTCAGCTTCAACTTCAGCATTCCATCCATCAAGTTCAGCAAACTCAATTTCAAGTTCGGCGGACTTCATTCCATCTTCATCAGTAAATGGATCTCTTGCATATAACTCTTCTTTTTCTTTCATTATGTCAAATAATCTTTTATGTCCCATAATAACAGTCTCAATAACACCAAAATCATCATATTCATAATGATCTTGTTTTAATACTGCCATTCTATTTCCTTTTTCAATAATTATGTCTCCTCTAGTAGACTCTTTATCTCCTGAAAGAATCTTTAAGAAAGTAGACTTACCGGACCCATTAGCCCCTATTACACCATAGCAATTACCTGGTATAAATTTAATATTTACATCTTCAAATATTTTCTTATCAGAAAATATTAAATCTAAATTTGATACTGTGATCATACTATCAACTCCTAGCCTTTTAAATACTACCACAACAGTAGGGAAATTCCTACAAATTAGTTCTTTTTTTTACAAAAAAAGGATAGAATTTCTATCCTTTACTCTTTTTAAAATTAATAAACGGAACAGACATACTAAACCAAACAGGAAATGCGAATAAAATAGTACTTGGAAGCATATACACAAACGGTATTGGTCTTTCCGTTAGAATACCATTAAATTCAGTTTCGTATGTGGCCCAAGGTGCAAATATTAGTGCCACATCACTAAATACATCGTCCCCATTACCCCAAACACCCATATAATTTTCTAAATAGGGTTTAAGACCAGTTTCAACAAAAAATGCTGAAAGTGCCATATTATAAACCGCACCCATTAACACAAATAGAAACATCCATCCTAAATTCTTAATATTTGGTATATGCAGTTTCCATGAAGCTGAAAGAACAGGAACCATTATAAGTATTAAATGTGCAAAGAAAAATCTAATTGAGTTAAATGCAAATATAGGATCTCCTTCTACTGTATATGGATAACCAAGTGATAAGAATGCAAAAAATCCTCCAACATAATACATGTAGTCTTTAGCAAGTTTTGATTTTGATAAAAATAAAAACGGATAAAGTAATGTAGATAATCCACATAAATTCGTAAAAAACAGTTGGTAAGTTCTTAAATTATCAGAATAAATAATACGAGAAAAATGTACTAACCAAGCTAAAATTGTTAAAGAGAATAAAAACCAATACTTGAATTTATCTGATTTAGATTTAAAACCATGATGAACTACAACTATAATTAAAAATGCAGTTATTACCCATAAATAATGATTTAAAGTAAATATATTTATCATAAAAATCATCCTATCTTATTGTATTTACATATCTTTAGTAACTATTAAATTATAACATTTGAATTTTTGCTAGTCAACTAAGTAAAAAAAAGAATATTGTTTACTATACAATATTCTTTTTTATTAAATTATAATACCTAAAAGTGAATTAATTTTTTTAAGTTTTCTCTTAATTTTTCTACTATTCCAAATAGAATGTTTTAGATGCTTTTTAATTGCTTCTAAATACTTATAGACTTTCTTTAAATCTCTTTTACTTATTACTTTGTTACTATTTACTGAATATGATACTTTTTCCTTTAATTCAAATAAGTATTTTTTATATTTTTCGTTTTTTACATTTTCTCTTACTTTTTCCAATTCCTTTGCTAAATCAAATAAATTAGTAATTGTAATTCTTCTTTTGTTTTCTATATCTTTACCCATAATATCACCTACATCTTACTTCCACAGTTACTGCAAAACTTTGCACCAACTGGATTTTTGTGTCCACATTCATTACAGAATGCGAACTTTGGTTTATCGTGTTTATTTTCTTTTCTTAATTCTTTTCTTTGATCTTTTTCCATATCAAATTTCATCTTATTAATAATATTATCTTTTTTAGCACTAGTCATTAAATTAATGAAGTCTTCATCATAGAAGAATCTTTCAATAAAGAATTTATTTACCTCTACTCCATACTCACTAAAGATAGGTTGTAGTATTTCTTTTATATCAGAGGCGATTTTCTTCTCTTTTGTAGTAATAACAGCTATATCATTAATACCGTATTTATTCTTAACAAATACAGTTGCTATAGCATTTCTAATCTCTACGTTAAGCTCTGATTTAAAAAACTCTTTAACCATTTCTTGAGTAAGTTTTTCATGTGCTCCTTGTACTTTTGAGAATAGCTTCATTGAGTTGTTTACAGAAAACTTATACGCTCCATTCGCTCCTACAAAAGTATGTAGATCAAAGTCTCTATCGTATACATCAATTTTATTTGGTGTTCCCCATTTATTCTCTAATTGAGCTAATCTATTAATATAGTATACTTGACAATCTTCACTAGTTTTAGCATCCTTAAATAATAATTGAAACAATGATTGTCTCTTATCATTAATTAAGTAATACTCTTCTCTATCATTAAACGATCCTAGATATACTCCTTTTCTTAAAAATATAATATCGCAATCTTTTCTAGAATATATTTTAGATTTTTGTGTTAAAACTGATACATCACTTTGCCATATAACAGCGCTTGGATCTCCTTTAAATATAACATCATTAGGTTTAATCTTTTCCTTGCTCATAATTATCTCCCCTTTTTAATTCTATATTTTATAGTCTTTAACTTTTTTTCTGCTTCAATCTTTATATGTTTCTTAAATACTGGGTCACTATTTATTGAATCTTTAACTGGGAACTCATCAATTCTTTTAATTCCAAAATAAATTCCGCTTATTAACCCTATTACTATTACTAAATGAATGTTATATTCAAAGTCATTTATAGTTTCTGATACTATTTTAGTACCATCTAAAATAGATGATAATAATAATACAGTTAATCCTATTAACAAAAATGATATTGATGATTTTACAAACTCTTTTATTATTAACGAAAATGAACTTCTAAATAATCTATTTGAATTAATTCTATTAATATTAAAATTTGGTAAATACACTTTTTCTACATTATTAGTAATTAATTCAGGCAGTTTCTTATTTTTATAATCATCTTTATATACATCCAACATTATCTTACTCATATCTTTCCCAATCTTTTTATCGACTAATGTTTGATATATTTCTAATGTTGTTTCTTTAGGAAAATCTCTAGTTAATAACATTAGCTTGTTTTCCTCGTAATAAACTCTTAAAAATGCATATTCTATATACTTGTCAACATATTTCTTACTTGCTCCACTATAATCCTTTTTTATGTTAGCAAGATAATACGCATTCCTAATAACCTCTTTAAGTTCTTTTGAATACTTGTCTTTATGTTCATTAGGTAATATTTTCTTAATGAAAACTTCATCATCTAGTTGTTGTTTCTCATATAATATATTAGCTCCACATGAATCACATATTAATGTCATTTCATTAAGTCTTTTATTACATTCTCTACATATCATTTTCTGTCCCCCTCACAAGTAATTCTATTCTACTGTTTTTATTTCTCTTTTTGTGATAACAGTGAAGGATTAAGTCATCTGCAAATTCATTATATTTGTCAGAATCAAATAATTTCTGGAAAATTACTGAATCTAAAATTGCTGTTCTTTCCTTTTTCCTTAATTTATATATTGCATCATATGCATCATATGTATTTTTAGCTTTTATTTTAGACAAGAATAGATATAAGTACTTATCATATGAAGAATTATCATAATAGAATAGTTCTTTTGCAGATTTATAAGCACCTTTAAAATTACCATCAATAAGTAAAGAATCAGTTCTTTCATATGTTTTTCTTATAACTTCAGATAGTTCTTGAAGATTCACATTTCTTTTTTCAGTTCCTTGAGCAAAGTTATTGTAATATCTTTTATGATATTCCTTCAAATGACTCCGTTCAAAGTCTTTGTGATTCTTAATTTTATCGAAGTCTTCAAATAAATATTCTAATTCTTTAATAAGTTTTTCATTATCAATTCTCATATTTACAGCAAAATCAGTTGAGAATTCATGATTTATTATCGAGTTCCCCCATAAACATAAAATATGGTTACTACAATGCGAATTTAAGAAATCTATTTTAGTTCCATCAAGAGTGTTCTTCTCATTTAAATACTCTATTAATCTTGAATATATTAGCTCCTCATATTTACTAATATTCTCTGGATACTCATCACTTCTAAAATCTGCATATCTTTTATATTGTTTAAAAGGTACTTGTTCATAATAATCTAGCAATTGGCTTAAAGAAGATGTTCTCTTTACATTGTTATTAAAGACTTCTGTGCTATCAAATTTATTTTTAGCAAGAAATAATAACCACCATGCTTCACTTGAATCTGGACTAACTCCAAGTGCATCTTTAATAGTATTTGAAGCTTCGTCGTAGTTAGAGTTCAATAATTCAACTCTAGATCTATTCATCTTCTTTGTAAACTCGTCTATTTCAGATGCTTGTTTTCTACTTCTTCTATTATTTTCCTTTTTAATCTCACTATTCAATATTTCATAAACCCTTTTTCTTAATGTTTTTAGTGCTGCATCTTTATCCTCTGTTGCATCTACCCATTTATTACCATCAAAGAAATATTTAAAAACTGAAGTATGTTTTGAGGTATCAATTTTATATTCTATTCTTCTTTTCTTTAGTTTTGTTGCGAATTCAATTTCTTTTTTTACATCTCTACTGATCATAGCATCATGTGATGAAATTACTAGGAAAAGCCTAGATTTTGTAATTGCATCTTCAATGTTGTTCCAATAATTCTCATTATCATTGGGTCTTAAGTTTCTAGTAGAGATCCAACAGGTATTACTATCCTCTTCTAGTGTATTTAAAACTTCATTAGCGTATTCTAATTCAGTTGATCTAAATGAAATAAAGACATCTCTAGGAATAAGTGAATAGTTCTCTTCATCAATAAGTTTTTGTCTATACACTTCTTTATATTTACCAAGTTTCGATAAATCATTATTAGAAATAAACGTTTCTACTAAGCCCCTATCTCTAATATCACTATAACCTATTATATGATCTATTATAGTTTCTATTTCCTCAGGAAGATTACTAATAATCTGTTCATAAAAATCAAATAAGTATCTTCTAGCACCAAAAGAATAATTTGCGTAAGCATAAAAATAATTTCCTAAATAGTCTTTAGGAATTAAACTTAAAATTTCTTTTGAAAAATGTAAAATATTTTTGTGATCATCAGATAGTATTGATTTTTGAAGATTACTTCTAAGCTTTTTAATATTAGAAATATCTTTTATCGATTTCCCCGCAAAATCTTTTCCATTTTCTAATAAAAAAGTATTACCACATGCATCACATTTCTTTGTTATATCTTCGGTTTCTACATCTAATGTATTACCACAAGTAGTACACGCCACCCTATAAAGTTCCATTCTCATCCTCCTATAAAAATACAAAAAAAAGTGAAAAAATCGCTTTTCACCTTGTATTATATTCTCCCTGCATAGCAACTATATATTAATTATACAATACGAAGTTCAGTATTTAAAGATTTTTTGATAATTCATATACAAAAAAAACAACACTTGATAACCCCAAGTGTTGTTTAATTTAACTATTTATATTATTCGTCTTTTTGATTAATTACTTCTACTTCAGTAACTTCATCTTGTTCTTCTGTTTCTTCTTCTTCAATTATTTCACGATGCATAGAAGCACTTACTACAACATTTTCAAGTTCTTGAAGAACTTTTATACCTTCAGGTAATACGATATCTTTAACAAGAAGTGAATCATTTTCTTCTAAACTTGAAACATCTAATTCTAAATGAGAGATTCCTTTACCTACCGCATATTCAATGTCGAGTGTATGTAAGACAATATTTAAATCTAATCCTTTTTTCTTAACTGCGTCAGCATTTAACAATTCTAAATTTACATTAGAAACTAGAGTATCATCAAGAGATACTTTTAACAAGTCAAAATGAGTAACTTGATTATAGTTAAGATGAGAAGTATGTATATCTTTTATGTAAACAAGATGTTTTTTACCTTCTAATTTAATTTCAAAAGTTTTTGATTTACCATTTTCTAAATAACAATGAATAAATTCAGATCTTTGTGCTTTTACTGATTTTGAATCAATACCTTTTCCATAAAGAACACCTGGAATTTCTTGTAATGAAACAACTTTACTTCCTTTTTTTGTACGTAATTTTATGTCCAATTTACTCCACTCCTTTTTATATTTATTACTTATTATACCACACTTATTATTATTAACATAATTCAATATTTTAACTAAAAAAACTACAGTAATTTATCATCGTTTCTAATCTATTTATTTCAATCATATGTAGTTGTATTTGTGATTACTAAATCTGAATAAACCACATGAATTATTCCTTCTTTAACGTATTGATTTAAGACTTCAGATAAGATAACTTCTGTCCGAACAGTAATTTCAATCCAGTTATTTTTTTGACTAATTCCAATTGATTTAATCTCAAATTCTTTCATTCTTGATAATAGAATTTTTTTAATACTTTCTAGTTTTGCTTCGCTATGTTGTACTAGTTTTATTTTAAGTCCTGATTGTTCAACAGAAGCTAGTACATAATCTGGTGCGCCTTCAACGATAGCCATTGTAAGTGCATGATTTTCATCATAAAATATACCTGCATAATAATGATTATATTTATAATATACTTCCTCAGCTTTATAATGCGGAAATGATACATCTAATTCAAATGGATTATCTTCTAAAACTTCATTTTCACTTTCTTTACTACACCCTGTTAATACTAATATCATAATTATAATTACAAATACTTTTTTCACACCAATCACTCCCTTAAATTTATTTTATCATTTTGAATAAATACTAATCAATTTTTAAAAGTAAGTTACAAAAAAACGACCCTAAAGGTCGTTTATAGTATTTTTTTATCCTCCACCAACAAAATGAGTAAAGACAACATCATCTCCATCATTAATAGGCTCATTAAATCTTGCTGGATGTACTACTTTATCAATATTAACAAAGACTACAGCTTGTTCAAAATCTTTTAAATCTAAATTAGGAAGTATTCCCTTTAATTCTGAGATTATTTCATTGATAGTTCCAGGTTTAACTTCAAAAGTATGTTGTTGATATTTACTTCTAAGTAAATGTAAAAATCTAACTGTTACCATAATATTACTTCCTTTCGTCTTTATTATGTAATTATTATAGCATACATATTTAAAAATCTCGAGGTATCTACTTAGTCACAGACTTTGCTATCTCTTTTATTCTAGTAAATAACTTATTATAAACATTTTTAATTCTTTCTTCAGTTACATAGTTCATAACCTCATCAATATAAAACCAATTTACAGCTGAGTTTTCATCTTCTTTAACAATTAACTTTTCAAACTCATCTGCGATTAACAAGTATGTAGCATTTAAATGTAAATGGTCTCCTACAAATTTACCATTCTTTTTATGATTTTCAACTTGTATAATATCTATACCAATAATATCTTCATTATATATAGTTATGTTATTAACACCTGTTTCTTCTTTAGCTTCTTTAATTGCTACTTCTAGTAGATTAGGATTGCCATCGTTATGTCCACCAACCCAACCCCAAGAGTTGTATATATTATGATGGATAAATAAAACTTTATCCATCACTTTATTTACTACTATAGCTGATGATGTTACGTGAGCTACTAAGTTTGTTCTATCAAGACAATCTTGATTATTATTAATAAAACTCAATATTGCTTTTTTATCTACTAATTCTTGTTCACACTGTGGTAAATAATTTTTAAACTTTTTAAGATACATCTTCTCACCTACTTATTCATAATTACCTATTCTGCAGAATAGCAAAATCTTGTTAAATTATTTAGATATGCTATAGCTGCTACTGTTGTTCCATAAAATATTACATCTTTATCACTTAATAATCCATCTATTGTATCATTCACTACAGTTGATCCTGTAGCTACAATTAATTCACAATTTTCTATAATGTCTTCAGTAGATTCAGGTCCTTCAACTACAGCATCATTAAATACTTTGTTAAAATTATCTTTATCTAAGTCTACTATTCTAATACTAAAACTTTTTGATAGTGCTTGAGCCATTCCTGGTTGTAACCCAATAAGTCCAATACTAGGATTACCATACTGTTCACCTATATAATTTACTAATTGATTTGCACATATTCCTAGTTCTTCATTTTTACAATGTATTGTTGCTTCAATTAGTCCTAAATACTTTAAAACTGCATTCATCGTAGCAATAAGAATTGCACGTTCAAAATTATTAGTTAATTTTAAATCAAGAATATCTTTTAGCTTGCCTTTATAACTTCCTGGTTCATCTGTATAAGCTTGTCCTTTGCTATTTTTAAACGTTGCTTCAATTAATACTTCTTTACCTTTTAATATAGGGTAATCATCTCTTTCAGGTTGCCCAACCGCTTGGTAAGGAGTTAATGTTTTAGCAGAGATAATTTCAATCTCTTCATTCATCAAATTATTTTCTAATAATATTTGAACAAACTTTTCTTTTGATTTATCTAATAAACTCATAATACACCTCGCTATATATTTTAATAATATTTATAAATACAAATCATTTTTCCATGTTAATATACAATAATATTTTAACATACATATGTAAAAAAAGGCACTATCTTTTGATAGTACCTTTTTTAAAATTTATCTTGTTGTAATGGTGTTTATAGTGTTTTGCAGAGTATCTTAATAGAGTTTTATTTATTATTAGGCTTTCACTTCAGTATTTTGCTACTTTTTACAGGCAAAGAATAATAATAACCTTGACCATATATTGCGTTGTATTCCTTTACTTTATCTTCCATAATTCGGGTTTCGATACCTTCAACCACTACATTTATACCTGTTTTAGCGGTATAGTCAAGAATCATTTCAACCATTGTAGCTGCATTCTCATTTTCAAGGGAATACCAAAAAAACTGTTTATCAATTTTTAAATAATCTATAGGCAAACGGAGAAGATTATTAATTGAAGAAAATCCACTACCAAAATCATCTAAAGATATTTTTACACCTAGTTTTTTTATCTGTAATAATATTTTTAATAATTCTTTATCTGTTTTATAAAACATCGTTTCAGTTAATTCTAATATTAGGTATTTAGGGTCGTAGTTATTTTCTTTTAATAATTGTTCAATTAACTGATAAATATTATCGTTATATAATTGAACAACTGAAATGTTTACCGACATCATAATCGATTTACCATATTTCTTTTTATATTCTTGCCCAAATTTAATAGCTGATTTAAGAATAAATTCTCCTATTTCAACAATACTCTTGTTCTTTTCAGCAATTGGAATAAAATTATCAGGATATACCACCCCTAGTTCACGGTTTTTCCAGCGAATCAATATTTCATATCCATAAATTTCCCCAGAACTCAAGTCAATAATAGGCTGAAAAACAGGGTAAAACTCATTTCTTTCTAATGCACGATTTAATTCCTTCTCAATGGTTAATTCCATCAATATAGCATCCTTTTTTTCTACATCATAAAATTGTATTGTTGTTTCCAATGGATTATGCCCCATCGTTGTTAAATTTAAATTTACAAGTAATTCTTTAACTGGTAAATTATTATTTAGATATATACATCCCAGCCTATGTTCAAGAAAAATATTAGATTGCCCTATATGAAAAACTTTTGAAAGATTCTTAATCAAAGTATTAGCAATTTTAGATATCTCTTTCTTATTTATATTATTATAAGATAAGAAGACAAAACTTGTAGTAGTAATTCTTGTTAAAAATGTATCTTCATCCATATTGGATTGCAAAAGTTTAGTAATTTCTCTAGTAAGATTTGTTGCTTGTTCATATCCATATATTTGTGTTAGTAAAAGAAGATTGGATATATGCACTTGCAATAGATATCCACTTTTTCTTTCTCCTTGAAGAATTTCTTGAAGCTTAACATGATTATCAAGGTTAGTCTCTGAATCTTTGTATATAATTTGATATTGAGCATCTTTTATCCTAGTAAGCATATTGTTAAGTTCTAATGAAATTATTGATAATTCATCATCCCATTTATCTACTACTTTCATAGATAAATCTCCTTCTCCAACTTTTTCCATCACATCACTAATAGATTTTATTCGCGATGATAAAAATTTCGAAAATTTGATAGTCGCTAAAAAAATGATAATCACTAATGAAACTATTAACAGTATACTGTAAAAAATAAGTTCGTTTGATTTTTCATTTAAAATACTACTTGGAATAACCCTATAATAATACCAACCTGTTGTTGTAGAATGATATGAAAAAACTACTTTTGAAATACCATTTTCCTCAACTTTATAAAGTTCATCACTAGTTTCATCATACATAGGTAATGTAAAATCAAGTACACTAGCGTCTTCAAATAAAAGTGTCCCATCAGGATGTGACATGATAATATTTTGATCTGAAATGATAATATTATAAGGTTGATTATAACCTTCGAAATCAGTAGTTAACAAAGACAGTTTTTCTAAAGTGATATCAGCACCTACAACACCTATAAGAATTCCACTTTTATCATGTACAGCCTTGACTGTTCCAAGATTAATGTCGTTTGTTGTAACAGATTTATAAGGCTCTGTAAGTTGAACTGTATTTGGGTTTTGAACTGCTAATTTATACCAAATACGAACTCGAGGATCATAACTAGTGCTTCTAGCACGTGGATGACTTCGTACAAAAGCTCCGTTTATAGTTCCGTAATAAACAGAATTCATATATGAATGATTGAGTCTATAAGCATTTAACAAATCAATAATTTGTTGTTCCTCGTCTGTTATATTATACTCAAAAGTGTCTTCATCAGCATTAATAAAATTAGTAAAATCTTGATCACTTTCATATTGAAGTAATAAATTTTCAGATAACGTCATTACTTCATTTTCAGCAGTTTCAAGAAGAGTTGATACCTCCGAATCAATATTCTGAAGTTCTTCCATAGATAAGACCGTATTATGTTCACGGATTTCATTGAGTACAATGATACTACTTATTATTGTATATAAAACCAATGGTACAATCCCTATAAATGCCAATGCTCGAAATATTTTTTTATAAATACTCACGATTACACCTCCTTACTGGTTCTGATAGAATGAAAGGTTTATCATCGAGTACTCATAACCACCCTTTTATATCAGAATTATATCATGTTATAATTATAAAGTAAATTTTCGTATTTCTCTGCATACTTTATATGTTCTTTAAATCTCTTTTTAAATAGTATTATCAGCAAGAATTTTTTTTATATATAATCTAATATCATATTTCATAATATATGTATATATTTTTTCTTAGTGTTTCAATAAAATATAACTTCATTACACGAAAAAAGGCACTATCACATGAAATTAGTGATAGCACCTTGTTAT
>JAUVDP010000037.1 GCA_030595255.1 Mycoplasmatota bacterium
CAAACTCAAGTAATGTGTTTACTTCAATATTATCAAATGAGAGATATAATGTTCGTATTATGGCGGATTACGATTATAATGATGGAACTGACATAATACTTGATTCATCTATATCTATTTCATATACAAATACATTAGCTAATGCAATGATTACTTCAGTAATAAGTGATATGGTTGTTGGTAAAGATAATATTATATTTAATGTTGAAGTTATTGATGATAATACAGTAAGTACTGGTAATTTAGAAGCTGTATTATATGATGAACTTGATGTTCAAGTAGGATTACCTATAGCTGTTGATGTAGGAATTAATACAGATGTTGAATTTACTGGATTACAATCTGAAACTACATATACAGTTGTAATTGAATCTGATTATGACTTAAATGAAGGTGACGGAGTAGTGCTAGACGGTAACTTAGATAATCTAGAAGCAATAACGCTAGCTCTTACTGGACCTAGTGCAACAATAACTATAACAGATATTAAAAATACAAGAATTGATTTTGAGGCATCTGTTACTGATGAGGATTTAACTGTTACTACTAATTTACAAGCTGTTTTATATAAAGATGGTGTAGTTACTGGTGATACAGTTGCTTTACTAGTTGGAAGTAATACTTCTAAGTTCTTTGATGGATTAGATTTTGGGGCAGAATACGTTATAAAAATTGAAACTGATTATAGTTTAAATAATGGTGACGCTGATATCCTTGCTGAAGTACTAGTTGATGACACAGCTTCAACAATTTCAATTATTCATGTTACTGAAGTAATTGAAGGTAAGAAAATCATAAACTATATTTTGGAAGTTGATGATGAATTTAATATCTTAGTTGGATTTGATGTAGAAGTTAGATTATATTATGCAGATGAAACTCAAGTAGGAGATGTATTCTATGTTAGTACAATTGCTGATGTGGATATGTTAAATCTTTGGTCAAACTATGAATACTATATTGAAGTAACAGCTACCTACAATGTAGGTTCTGGAGATGTAACTGAAAAAGTATTTAGACATGATTTTACTACGTTACCACTTGAAATACCTGATATTCAAGTGATTAATTTAGATGTGTCAAATGCAGCTGATATTGTATTTGATGTAACAGGTGTTGCAGATCCTGACGGTATTATTAATGGATTTGTAGATGATGGATTTACTCCTGGTACACTTGAAGCTGTATTATATATTGATGGTGTAGCAGAAGCGGTTACTATTCCTATCGCAGCGAATGGAACTTATACATTTGTTGGGTATGATGGTACTGATGGTTCTGATTACGCAATTGTAATTCAAGCTACAGTAGACTTAAATGATAGTAATGGATTAGTTACTGCGTTTGAATTTGATGTTAAATCTTGGATTTATGCTAGTCAACCATAAAATAGATAAATTTAAAAGCACTTCCTATTTTGGAAGTGCTTTTTTTGTTAGTAAGTTATAAATTGTTAATTTTGATGTTATATTGTGAGTGGATTCATCATTTTTATCAAATAGTTCTAAAAACTTAATTACTTCACTAGTAACCTTAGTAGGAGTAGAAGCACCGCTACTTACTGCGACACATGAATAATTACTTAGTTCTTTAATATCTAAATCAGTAATAGATTCAATCAATGAAGAACTAACATTTGATTGTTCACTAGCAACTTGAACTAACTTACGTGAATTGTTAGATAATTTATCTCCAACAACAAATACATGATCAACTTCACTAGGAATATTAGATATAGCTTCTTGTCTAATCCTAGTCGCATCACATATTTCGTTAATGAATTCTATATTTGGATAGACTAATTTTGCTTTTTCACTTAAATTGAATACATCATAAATACTCATTGTTGTTTGATTAGTAATAACAATCTTCTTATTTTCAATATTTAGAGTTTCTAAGTCATTGATATTCTCTATTACATGAATTCTCTCACTTATACCTTTAGCTGCTTCACTTTCAGGATGTGTATGTTTACCAATATAAATAATATCATATCCTTTTTCTAAATAGCTTTTAATTACATCCTGACTTTTAAAGACATCATCGCATGTCGTATCAATTATTTCTAAACCCTTTAATTTAGCCCTTTTATAGACTTCGGGACTTACTCCATGAGCTGTGAAAATCACAGTTCCACTCTCAATTAAATCAAGAAGTTCAAGTCTTGTTTTAGTAGGATCGTGAAGATTAATGTAACCAAGGTTCTCTAAAGAATTAACCATTTGTTTGTTATGAATTACCATCCCTAAAATATAAACAGGGAATTTCATTGACAAATGGTCTAGATTTGTTATAGTATTTATTGCATTTACAACACCGTGACAATAGCCTCTAGGAGTTATTTTAATTGTTTTCATAATATCACCTAAAACTATTATATATCATAGTCATATAATTTGGAAATGTTATCTAATTATTGTATAATATAAGTAAGGAGAGATACTATGGAAATTAAGAAAAATTTTGTACAAAAAGCAATAAAAGATTTGGGATTTAGAGACTTTACTGAGGTTCAGAATTTAGTGATCCCAAAAGCAAATAAAGGTTTAGATATTATTGGGTGTAGCCAGACAGGTACTGGTAAAACTCATGCTTTTTTAATACCTATTTTTGAAGCTTTAGATCTTGATAATCATGATGTCCAAGCTGTTATTACGGCTCCAACACGTGAACTCGCTCAACAAATATATAACTTCGCAGTGCACATTGCTAAATTTAGTGAAACACATATAGATATTCGTAAATATGTAGGTGGTAGTGACCGTGAAAAAGAAATTAATAGACTAAAAAAATCACAACCAATGATTGTGATTGGTACTCCAGGTAAAATTTATGATTTAGCATTAAAAGAAAATCTTTTAAATGTATATAAAGCAAAAACATTTGTCATTGATGAAGCTGATATGTCTTTAGAAATAGGATTCTTAGAAGATATTGATAAATTAGCTGCTTCTATGAATGAAGGTCTTCAAATGATGGTATTCAGTGCAACTATTCCTGAGAAAATAAGACCTTTCTTAAGAAAATATATGAATAAACCAAGTGAAATCTTTATTAAACCAAAAGAATTATCAAGTTTAAATATTGAACATATATTTATACCAATTAAATCAAAAAGTAGAGAAGATGTTTTACTTAGCTTAGTAAAAACAATTAACCCTTATATTGCTTTAATCTTCTGTAATAGAAAAGAAACAGTAGAAGAGATAGGAACACTTCTTTATAGTAATGGATATAACGTAACTAAACTTCATGGAGATATAACTCCAAGACAAAGAAAACAAGTTATGGATAGAATTAAAAAAGCTGAATTCCAATATATTGTTGCTAGTGATATCGCAAGTCGTGGTATTGATATCGATGGTGTAAGTCACGTTGTTAACTATGAGTTACCTAAAGATATGGAATTTTACATTCATAGATCAGGTAGAACAGGTAGAGCGAGTTACACAGGAATGGCTATTAGTTTATATACACCAAAAGATGAAAGTTATTTAGATTTCTTAGAAAATAAAGGAATCGATATTATCTATAAAGATATCAAAAATAATGAGTTAGTAAAAAGAAGAGATAGAAACGAAAGAATAAAAAGAATTCAAAGTACTAAAAGTATTGAAATAGAAAAATTAAATTTAAAAAGAAAAAATAAAAAAGTAAAACCAGGGTATAAAAAGAAATTTCATCGTACAGTTCAAAAAGCTCAACAAAAGGCTAGAAGACATCACAAGTAGGAGGATTTTATGTTAAAGATTGGTTCACATGTTTCACTTAAAGGTAGTGAAATGATGCTAGGAAGCGTTAAAGAAGCATTAAGCTATAACGCAAATAGTTTTATGATTTATACAGGTGCTCCTCAAAATACGAGAAGAAGACCTATTGAAGATTTAAGAGTAGAAGAAGCACATCAATTAATGAAAGAAAATAACTTAGATTTAAGCAATGTAGTAATACATGCTCCATATGTTATGAATCTTGCAAATGGAGATCCTGAAAAAAGACAGTTCGCAGTTGATTTTTTAACTAGTGAAATTAAAAGAACAGCTTTAATAGGCGCTAAACAAATAGTATTACATCCAGGAGCACATGTTAAACAAGGTGCTGATATTGGAATAGCTTTTATTATTGAAGGACTTGATAAAGTAATTGAAAATACAAAAGAATTAGATGTATTAATTGCTTTAGAAACAATGGCTGGTAAAGGTACTGAATGTGGTCGTAACTTTGAAGAAATTGCTGAAATTATGAATGGAGTTAAAGATAACTCTAGACTTAGTGTTTGTTTTGACACTTGTCATACTCATGACGCAGGATATAAAATAAGAGATGACTTTGATTCGGTAATTGAAGAGTTTGATAGATTAGTTGGAAAAGAAAAAATAAGTGTTTTCCATATCAATGATTCTAAAAATGATATTAGTGCTTCAAAAGATAGACACGAAAATATTGGATTTGGATATATTGGGTTTGATGCATTAAATAAAGTAGTAAATCATCCAGATTTTATGGATATTCCTAAAATATTAGAAACTCCATACGTTACTCCAGTTGATGACCCTAAAAACAGGATTTATCCTCCTTACAAAGAGGAAATAGAGATGTTTAGGAATCAAAAATTTGATCCAGAAATACTAGATAAGATAAGAAAAAAAGACACTATTTAATCATAGTGTCTTTTATTTCGTCTAATCTTTTTATCACATCTTCAATTTTATCAAGAGTGAATGATTTATTATTACCTGGACTTATTCCAAGTAAGTAATCAGCACTTACATCAAAAAATTCACAAAACAGTCTTAACTGTTTATGTGTCATATTTTGATGGTTGTTTTCTATCTTAGAATAATTTGATCTTTGTAGATGTAAGAAGTCCGCAACTTGTTTTTGAGGGAATCCTTTTAATTCTCTTATTTCTTTAATTCTTTCTCCAAAAGTTATCATAACATCACCGCTCTTATTGTAGCAAATTACAACAAACATTCTTTGATATGTATATTAAATACTACAATATTGCGAATATGTATAGTTTAAGCACACAATATATTTTGACATTACAGTTAAATACAATTATATTATTTATATGGTGATTATATGAAAAAAAAGATTAGTAACATACTTAGTAAATACGTAGAAGTATACGGATTTGTGAGCACAAGTGAATATTTAGAAAAAAGAAGATCTTTAAACATTAAAGATTCTTTTAAGTATCTAGGGAATTTTGATAAATATAAAACAATTATTACATTAGGAATCAGTTATCCAAGTGAAGAACTTAAATATAAAGGTAAAGGTTATGGTATTTTATCAAGATACAGCTATAATTTGGACTATCACACAGTTTTTAAAGTAATACTAGAAAGTATAACTAAAGAGTTAATAAATGAAGGTATCAAGTGTCACGGTAGTGTGGATATAAGTGATATAGATGAAAGATATGCATCTTATTTAGCTAATATGGGATTTTTAGGTAAAAATCAATTTTTAATTAATAAGAAATACGGATCTTATCTATATTTAGCAACTATATTAATCGATCAAGAAATTAAAGAAGATATTATTGAATTAGATAGTTGTGGGGACTGTAGGATATGTATTGATGCTTGTCCTAGTAATGCACTTGATGATGGATTTAACGCTGAATTATGTATTTCAAGTATTACTCAAGCTAAAAAAGAATTTAGTGATGAAGAAATTGGATATTTAAAAACAATGGTTTACGGATGTGATATTTGTCAAAAAGTATGTCCTAAAAATAAGGGTATTAATTATAAAATACACAATGAATTTGAACCTAGTGGGATTGAAAATATTAATTTAGTAGAGTTATTAGAAATGAGTAATAATGAATATAGTAATAAATATGGTGATAATGCATCTAGTTGGAGAGGACCTTTAGTTATAAAGAGAAATGCGCTTTGTTTACTAGGGAATCAAGATATAAAAAGTGCGATTCCAATTATTAAGAAAAGTATGGATAAATATAGTAATGTTTTATGGTATAATAAAACGGCGTTAAAAGTTATAAATTTATTAGAAAGAAAGTGATTATATGAATCATGTAGTTTTGTATCATCCTGAGATACCACAAAATACAGGAAACATCATGAGAACATGCGCTGCGACTGATATGTTTTTACATTTAATTGAGCCTCTAGGGTTCAGTTTAGATATTAAGTCAGTAAGAAGAAGTGCAGCTAACTATCTAGAACACGTGAATTATAAAGTTTATAAAGATTGGGATCATTTCGCAAGTGAAAATGCAGGAGACTATTTCTTTTTAACAAGATATGGACAGAAACCACCTGATAAAATGAATTTTAATAAAGAAGATAAAGACGTTTATTTAATCTTTGGGAGTGAATCTAGTGGTATTCCTAAAGAGATTTTAAGTAATCACTTAGATAACTGTTTAAGATTACCAATGACACAGAAAGTAAGAAGTTTAAACTTAAGTAATACTGTTGCTATACTAGCTTATGAAGTATTAAGACAGCAAGGTTATAATGAATTATTTAAACATGAACCGGAAAGTTTAAAGGGGAAAGATTTTTTAATTAAATAATCTTATTAAATTAATTAAAATTTTGTTATAATTGTTATGAGAGGAGTGAAAGAATGATTCCTAAGATAAATGAAGATATTCAAATTCAAAGTTATAAACACGATGAATCACTACACCGAATTTGGGAAAAGGCAACTGTATTATATGCGGATGACGAATATATTATTGTTGCGAACAAAAGAACTAAAGTGATTGAGGCTAATGGAAGATTTTGGCATACTAGAGAGCCTTCTGTATCTTGGTTCTATAAAAATAGATGGTTTAATATTATTGGGATTATCAAGAAAAATGAAATTCATTTTTATTGTAATATTGCTTCTCCATACGTCATTGATGATGAAGCATTAAAATATATTGATTATGATTTAGATATTAAGGTACTTGATGATTTTAGTTTTAGTGTACTTGATCGTAATGAATATAATAAACATCAAATTAAGATGGATTATCCTAATGATTTAAAACAAATATTAGAAACTGAATTAGATATGTTAAAAGAATTAGTTGAAAACAGAAGAGAACCTTTTAATAAAGAATTAGTAATGGCATGGTATGAAAAATACACTGGAGGACAAGATGAAAAAAAATGATAAAGAAGCTTTATTAGGTATTTATAATAAACTTAATGTATTTGTAGGGTTAGGAATTTTCTTAGTATTAGTTATATACTTTAATAATTTCCCGGAAACTATGTATGGAGCAATTGATAAAGGAATATTTAGTTTAGATTTATCTGTGGCTTATGGAACACAAGTTGAAGTATTTAATTTCCCACTTGTTTGGTTTATTTTATTTTTCTTATTAAATTTAGGATTCTTAATTTTTACTCAAACTGGTGAAAAAGTAGAATCTGGAGCTATTTCAGAAAGTATTTTTTACAATACTATTCTTAGTTTCTTATTAATAGTAGCTCAACTAGTATTTTATTATATAATTCCTGAGACAGTAAATGGAAATATTGTAATTGGATTATTCCAATATGATTTCGACGTATTGAGTGATGTTGTTGTTAGTGGATATAATTTTGCATATATTTTAGCAACAGTTTATACATTCTATAATATGTTTGTATTATTCTTAGTATTAAGAAATATTGGCACTGAGTAAAAAGATAAATAATTAAAAATAAGCACCAATTGAAATTGGTGTTTTCTTTTGGCTTTTTGTTTGATAATGTAGCCATTTATGATAAAATAATATCGAGGTGATTTTATGGAAAAGAAACGATTTTGGTATTTAATAGGAATAGGAGTAGTAATCTTATTTTTCTTTATATTTATTAGTAATGTAATAAGTGTAGGAGAAAAATTAAGAGATATTCATGAGTATGTTGAATATGGATTTTATGGATTATCTGTCATTTTAATTTATGTATTAATAATTAATCCTTTAAGAGTAATCTTGTTTGCTCCGACTTTTAGTATCGATGCTTTACTTGATGACTCTAAAAAATATCGCCTGTATAAAGATGCGGCAAAAATTTTACTTACTAATGATAAATTAACTGAAGATGACAAAACTTTAATTAGAGATAATATGAAAGATAAAGAGAAATTAAAAGAATCACTTGCTACTGTATTTAATACTACTATTAAAGATGAAATGAATAAATTAATTATTAAGAATAGTGAAACAGTGCTAGTTAGTACCGCTTTATCTCAAAATGGTAATTTAGATATGTTAAGTGTTATTGCTATCAATTTAAAAATGATTAAAGAGATTGTTCAGTTATCAGGATTCAGACCTACTTATCCTAATTTAGCTAAATTAAGCTTAAATGTATTAGTAACTAGTATTATAGCTGAAGGTATAGAAGAGTTAGAAGTTAGTGAACTTTTACCTAATAAAATTAGTGAAACTATGACTGATTTACCTTTTATTAAAACAATTAGTTCTTCAATTTTAGGTGGTATAGCTAATGGGATGCTTACTTGCAGAGTAGGAGTAGTTACTAGAACTTACCTATTTAGAGATAATAAATTATTAGATAAAAAACAAATAAGAAGATTAGCTTATAAAGAATCAATTAAAATGATGCCAATAATTATTGCAGGTGGACTTGCAGTATTTCCTAAAGGCGTAGCATCAGTATTTGGTAAACCATTTAAAAAACGTGCTAAAAAAGCTAAAGGTGAAGAAAATGCTTAATAAGTTAAAGAAATTATTAATTATGATAGTTGTTGTTAGTGGAGTAGGGTATGGTGGATTTTTAGTATTTGTAACACCTGCAGGATTTACTGATAAAGAATTATTAATTAATAGTTACTTTACTAATATTCAAAGTGAAGAAGTATGTGCTGATCACTTCAATTCTGAAACAACAGATTTTTGTCTTAGCTTTCAAACATTAGTAGATAATAAAACGTTAGAGATTACTAGTTTAATTCAAAATCAAGATGATTACAGAGTAATTATTTTAATAGGCGGGGTTGAAACAGAATTTGATATTACATTTGTTGAGATTGAAGTTACGGGAGTTAAATCATTTGTAAATAAAATATATTATAAAATAGATATTATCACATAAAAAAAGGACTAATTTTTAGTCCTTATTTTTTCGAATAAATTATAAGTGGAACCATCATTTCATCTTCTAAAAGACCTGCATGATGCGCTTTATATGACTTAGCTTCATTTAATACAAACATATATTTATCAATAGCAATAGCGATAAAATCACCTAAAAAACTATCAATCATTTTATGTTGAATACCGTCACCAAAGAGTTTCATATCAAGTATTTCTTGTTTAGAATATAATAAGTATTCATTTTCAAAATAACGATTAAACATTTCTCTAAAACTATCGAGTTTTTCTTCTTTAACAAAGAAATTTGTAGCACGAGGTTCTAGTGAAGGTAATCTTTTAAGTGACGATAGTATATCTGTATATTCAAATAGATTTAGTGGCTGAACATCAGTTAATCCATGGTCTGCGATTACGACAACTAATGTATCATCATCAATATTATTAATTAATTCTTCAAAACTTTGATTTAGTTCTTCAAGAACATCTTTAACTTCATCACTATATATTCCGAACTGATGTTGATATAAATCAGGTTGAGTCCAATAAATATATGTGAATGATTTATCATTATTTTTAACTTTAGTTAGAACTCTTTCAACTTGTTCATCAAAAGATTCAGCTCCACCTTCTAAAAATGATGGGAATATCTCACTTGCATTTACATCTTTATTAACTTCTGAAATTTGTTGATACATTCTTTTAAAAGATAAGTACTTTTCTCTTAAATCTTCTTTAATTATATTTTCTTCATCATAAAAATCTCTTTGTTGGAATACTACCATATTAACATCTTCATTAGGAAAATATTGAACCCATCCTAAGTGTCCATTTGTAATTGGAGGAACTCCAGAAATGACTGCATCAGTCGCTGCAACAGTAGTTGGAGGGAAAACTGAAGTGATTTCTTTTTTCATATATCTTCTTAATCCGTCAGTCTTTTTTAATAGTTTTTTTACTATATTAGTACCCATACCATCAAGTAAAATATATATGATATGGTTATAGTCATTCTTTAATTTTTCATCTAAAATATCAATACCATTATATTTAGTTTTAACACCATAATACTTTAATATTGAATTTGATACATTCATTATTGAGTTACTGTAATCGGGAAATTTTATTATCATATTATTACCACCTTTAACACTAAATAATATCATAAAAAAAATGTTAGTGCCATATAAATGAGCACTAACATTTAATTATCTTAATATAAATAATTATTTTACGTAATTCAATAATAATTCAATGGTTGCTTCAATTCCTTTAATATGAGTTCTCTCCATACCGTGTGAAGCATGCACACCAGGACCACAAAGTGCCCCTTTAAGATCATTACCACCACGTATTGCTGCTGATACATCACTACCATAGAACGGGTAAATATCAACTGCATGAGCTATTTTATTATCTTCAGCAGTTTTTACTAATCTATTTGTTAAGTCATAATCATATGGTCCGGTTGAATCTTTAGGACAAATAGATACATCAAATTCAGTACAAGTTAAGTCATCACCAATACATCCCATATCTACTGCGATCATTTCATCAAGTTCTGGGATAAAAGAAGCACCATGTCCAACTTCTTCATATGTAGAAATAATAAATTTTAATGTATATTTAGGAACAATATTATTATCTTTTAAATATTTAATCATTCCAAAGATACTAGCTACATTAATTTTATCATCTAAAAATCTTGATTTTACAAATCCACTTTCAGTAATTGTTGTTTTAGGATCTATAAAGATAAAGTTACCAACACCAATTCCTAATTTTAAAACATCTTCTTTAGTTTTAACAACTTCATCAATTCTTACATACATATTTTCAGGGTCTCTTGGTTTTGATTTTGCATCTTTAAAAACATGAACAGCAGGACTTGTTGATAAGAATGTCCCTGTATAATTTTTACCAGCTCTTGTTTGAATAGTACAATATTCACCATCAAGTGTAGGCCATAAAGGACCACCAATAGTCGTAAATTTAATTTCACCAGTTGCTGAAATACTACGTACCATTGCCCCCAAAGTATCTACATGTACAGCAAGACCTACAATATAACTAGAGCTTCCTTCAAGATTAATTATAGTATTTCCTTTTTTAGTTCTTTCATAAGTAAGACCGAATTTATCAGCCTCAACTTCGATTCTTTTTGTAATATCTTTAGTAAATCCACTAGGACTATGAATCATTAATATTTCTTTTGCTAATTCTAAAATATACTTAGTATCTAATTTCATTAATAATCACCTCAAGTTATTATAACAAATATATATAATAAAATAAATATATGATATAATTATTTTTGAGGTGGTATATATGAAAATAGTATTTGGTGGAGCGTTCAATCCTGTTACGTATGCACATATAGAAGTTTATAAATATGTCATGAGTAAAATGGATGCGAGCGAGTTTGTATTTTTACCTGTAAGTAATGCTTATACTAAGAGTGAGCTTGTTAGTAATTTCCATCGTAAAAACATGTTAGAAATTGCTATAAAGGATTATAAGAATATTAGTATATGTGACCTTGAACTTGAAGATAGTGATTACCTAGGTACGTATCAATCTTTAATAAGGTTAAGTGATAAATTTAATACTGATATTGCCTTTGTTGTAGGCGCAGACAACCTACTTAAAATGTATAAATGGATTAATATCGAAGGGATTTTATCTGAATTTAAGATAATTGTTTTAGGAAGAAACGGAATTGATATAAATAAAATAATTAATGAAGATATAGTATTGAATAAACATAGTAAAAGTTTTATAATATATGAGGATTTTAAATTAAATATAAGTAGTACTAGTTTTAGAGAAACATTTAATAAAGAATTAATTAATACTAAGGTATATGAGTACATCTTAAAAAATAAACTTTATCGAGGTGAATAGTATGTATAAAAATGGCTTTTTAAAAGTTGCGAGTGTTACACCTAAGTTAAAAGTGGGTAACCCAACATACAACGTTAAAGAAATGATAGATATCTTAAAAGATATTGAATCAAGTATCACAGTATTTCCTGAGTTAGGAGTTACTGCGTACACTTGTAATGATCTTTTCTTTCAAGAGAGTATGTTAAGGGATGTAGTTGATGAAATAGAATACTTATTGAATAACAATCCTTATAAAGGAATAGTTGTTATTGGTGCTCCACTTGAAATAGACTCAGTTTTATATAACTGTGCTTTTGTAATTCAAGAAGATAAGATTTTAGGAATAGTTCCAAAATTCTATTTACCTAATACAGGTGAATTTTATGAAAAACGATGGTTCCAAAGTGGATTTGACATAGTAGAAAAAAGAAAAAAAGTAAAATATTTAAATCAAGTTGTACCATTTGGATATATCGTATTTAGAACTCCTGATGAAGAAGTTAGTTTTGGAGTTGAAATATGTGAAGATATGTGGGCACCATTTAGCCCAGGAAATATCTTGTCAATGAATGGAGCTAAAATGATTCTTAACTTAAGTGCTTCTAATGAGGTATTAGGTAAAAGAGAAATTAGAACAAGAGCTATTTTAGAACATTCAAGAAGAAATGCAGGAGCTTATGTTTATAGTAGTGCTGGAGTTAATGAATCAACTAGCGAAACTGTCTTTAGTGGACATAACTTAATTGCTCAAAACTCAGAATTATTAGTAGAAACAGAAAATTTTAATCAAGATTCAGAAGTAATTTACGGAGATATTGATTTTAATAAAATAGATTTTAGTAGAAGAACTAATGCAAGTTATAGAGATACTTTAAATAAATTTGATTTTGGAATTATTAATGTAGAAATTAAAATAGAAAAAACAAAGGAATACCAATTCTCAAAAAAGTTTGATAGCACGCCATTTGTACCGAAAGTAAATATCTTGAGTGATTTTGAAAAAATTGCTGCTTTACAAGAAAATGCTTTAATTAAAAGAGTAAAACATGTGCGTGCGAAAAGTTTAGTAATTGGTGTTAGTGGAGGGCTTGATTCAACACTCGCTCTTCAAATAGCTATCCGCGTATATGATAATTTAGGAATTGAAAGAAAACATATTATTGGTGTTACAATGCCTGGGCTTCATACTTCTAAAAAAACCTTAAAGAATGCTCTTGCTTTAATGAATAATTTAGGAGTAACTGCTTTAAATATTGATATTAGTAAACATGTAAAAGATCATTTTGATTTAATAGGACATGATGGAGTTACTGAAGACATAACTTATGAAAATACACAAGCAAGAGCTAGAACTATGATTCTTATGAATCTAGCAAATAAAAATGACGGACTAGTTCTTGGAACTGGTGATTTAAGCGAGTTAGCACTAGGTTGGTGTACATATAACGGTGATCAAATGAGTATGTATGGAATAAATGCAGGCATTCCTAAGACATTAGTTAGGTTTATGATATATAATTATGCTATGTATAAATTTAGTGAAGATGTAAGAGATACGTTATTAAGTATATTAGATACTCCAATTACTCCTGAACTTACATCTAATCAGATTACTGAAGAAGCTATTGGTAAATATGAAATTAATGATTTTATAATTCACAGAGTTTTAAGATTTGGTGATCAAGAGTATAGAATTAAATGGCTTATAGAAAAAGTATTTGATTTAACAAAAGAAGAAGCTAATAAGTATTCAAATAATTTCTTTAAAAGATTTTATTCACAACAATTTAAAAGACAAGCTAGTCCAGATTCACCTAAGATTATAGATATTAGCGTATCTCCTCGTGGTGATTTAAGACTTCCAAGTGATATAGATAATAGGTAGTAAAAGAGGTGAACAAATTGAAAAAAACAGTAGTAGTAGGATTAAGTGGTGGAGTAGATAGTAGTGTAGCCGCAGTTTTATTAAAAGAACAAGGGTTTAATGTTATTGGTCTTTTTATGAGAAACTGGGATTCAAGCATTAATAATGATGTACTAGGTAATCCTGAACTGGATGATGAGATATGTTCACAAGAAAAAGATTACCAAGATGCAGAAAAAGTAGCTAAAAAAATAGGAATACCTATTCATAGAGTAGACTTCATTGAAGAGTACTGGGATAATGTCTTTACTTATTTCCTAGATGAATATAAAAAAGGTAGAACTCCTAATCCTGATATTCTATGTAATAAATATATAAAATTTGATGCATTTTTAGAATATGCGAAAAAGTTTAGCGCTGACTTTATAGCAATGGGACATTACGCAAGAGTTAGTATAGTTGGTAAAAGACCAACAATGTTTAGAGGTGTTGATGATAATAAAGATCAAACTTATTTCTTAAGTCAGTTAACTGAATCTCAGTTAGCTAAAACACTATTTCCAGTTGGACATTTAACTAAAAAAGAAGTAAGAGATTTAGCATACAAATACGATTTACCGACTAAAGATAAAAAAGATTCAACAGGAATTTGTTTTATTGGAGAACGTGATTTTGAAAAGTTCTTGAGTAACTATTTACCAAGTAAAAAAGGTAATATGGTAACGCTGGAAGGCAAAGTAATTAGACAACACAGTGGGTTAATGTATTATACTATTGGCCAAAGAAAAGGACTTGGTATAGGCGGAAGTAGTGAATATGAAAATGAACCTTGGTTTGTTATTGGAAAAGATTTAGCCAAAAATGAATTAATAATTGGACAAGGATTCCATCATCCTACACTATATGCTGATTCATGTTTAATTGATGATGTTAACTTGATTAATCATGACGAATTTGATAATGAATTTGTATATACTGCAAAGTTTAGATATAGACAAGCTGACACAGAGGTAACAATAAAGCATGTAGGTGATGAATTACTAGTTACATTCTTAAAAGACGTTCGCGCAGTTACCCCAGGACAAGCTTGTGTAATTTATCAAGATGATCGTTGCTTAGGTGGCGGTTTTATTAAAGAAGTATATAAAAATAAAGAAAAAAGAAAATATTAGGAGGATATTATGCAAGCAAAATTAATATTAGAAAAAGATAACACAGAA
>JAUVDP010000067.1 GCA_030595255.1 Mycoplasmatota bacterium
TTAGTAATTACTTGTTTAATGGCTTCAGCGCTTTGCCTTGGATTCTCTCTAAAAATCATAACACCTCCGAATTTAGGTGCGAACTTACCGATTATCGGTATTTGGAACGCCCCATCTTTTCCTATTGCACCAACTGGGTTATCGTAAAGCCCGTAAACTATAATTGGTGTATCTATCCAAGATGAATGATTAGCATAAATCGAGAATCCTGAATCTTTTGGTAAATTCTCTTTACCTACTATTTTAAGTTTCATCCTTGAAAAGTGGATTGGGACACTTAGAATTTGCTTTAAAATTTTATGGGTAAACATTGATTTCTGAACTTTTCTCTTTGGTAATAATAAGTAAAATACTTCTAAGAACAATACTACTAAAAGAGCAGTAATAATTGCTCCACCTAAAAGACTCAGTATAATGACAAATATATTATTTACGATACCATCTTCAAGGTAATCAAAAATGTATATACTATATACTGTAATTGTTATATTCACTAATATTATTATAATTGATAACATATTATCACCTATATAAGCTTTCATTTATTATCTATTATTATATCATACTAATTTGATATGAAGAGTATATTCTTTGTAGTAATACTATTGTATTAAATTATGTGTAGTAGTTGAAATAGTATAAAGAGGATTGTGGTGGAAATAAAACAATGATTCAGATTTCTATCATATGGATATAATAAGAAGTTGCAACTAAATGCGTTACAACGAGCAGTATCACAAGTAATTACATCTAATAATGTAAAGAGTGTAACAAAGCCTTTTTATATTATTAGAACTACTAAATGTCGTATCAAAAAACCACCCGTTCTCACGGGTGGTTTTCCATTTGTTATTTATTTTCAATAGCTTGATGAATAACGAGTTGAGGGAATGGGATATTAATACCATTCTCATCTAATACTCTCTTTAATTCTTTATTTAAAATCCTTCTCACATTAATACGATCTTTTTCCTCACAATGAGCAACGACTCTTACAATTACTGCAGAATCTCCTAACTGATCTACTCCATCATATTTAGGGCCTTTAATAATTTCAGGGATTTTTTCTTTAATATGCTGTAAATTATTTTTGATAATTTCTTCGACCTTATCGATATCTTCACTATATTCAATGGAAATTTCAGATATCGCAGCCGATAAATCCTCAGATAAATTTATAATTTCACGTATATCAGAATTTGCAATAATTAAAATATTACCAAGAATATTTTTAATGCGTGTATTTCTAGGACCTATCTCTATGACTTCACCTCTAAAGCCCTCAACTTCAACATAGTTACCTACTACAAATTGCTTTTCAAAAATTATTGATAATCCAGCAAAAACATCTTCCAATAACCCTTGGGCACCAAAAGATACAGCTAAACCAACAATTCCAGCTCCAGCTAATAATGTAGGTGTTGGAACATTCCATGCAGATAGTACAAGAATTAACGCAATTACAATACAACCAAATTTAGTAATTGATGTAATAAGAATACCTATCGTTTCACTTCTAGCATTATTTCTTGTAAATAATTTAATAATGACAGATATAACATAAAACAAGATTCCGATAAATAGTATTACTGCCATACTTTCTAAAATATTAATATAATTGTTTTTAATTAGACTAGCAACATCAAAAAATTTACCAATTGAACTATCGATAACACTTGCAAAAGTAGTACCTGGAAATAAAACACCTGCAAGACTTCCAACTAAAATAAACAATATTATGATACCTAAAACAATCCATTTGTGTAAATCTAATCTACTCGTTTTTTCTTTTTCTTTCATTATGTTACCTCCCTATTCAAATATAATAATTTCAATAATTTGTTTTACTGTATAATCAAACTGATTTCTTATTCCAATTGTGATTTGATATGAAGAAGTTGTTGGTATGGATACGGTAAATGTGACAGATTTATCATTACCATTATCATTCAACAAATAAGTTTCACCATTTAAAAATATATCGTAGTCACCACTTGTATCATAGGATTCATAATACGCATTTTGAAAATAATCGTTAGGATCATTTAAGATGATTGATACTTCTATATAATCATTAAATGTTTCCACACTATAACTGTATGAATAAACATCAAGTGTAGTTATTTCCTCTTGATAAATTATATCTTGTTCCTGCCTTAAGGTCTGTGGATTTGTGTATGTTGCTATACACTCCAATGTATATGTTGTATTTGGTGATAATTCATCAATCACAAATTCACTACCTTCAAATTCATTTTGTTTCAAAATTATTTGATCTGTTCTTATAAGTAAATCGTTTTTATAAATATTCATCTCGTAACTGATATTACCGATATCCACATCATTATATATGAAGAAACCAATCTCTTCACTATTAATATAATTCATATGAAGTGATGTATATAGCTCAAAGGGTGGTGTCACCCAAATTTCATCAAGCAATTCCGTACCTTCTGATGTCGTACCTTCAAGATATATGTGAAAGGCCTCGGATGTATAAATATCAAATAACTCAATATTCATTCGTGATGAAGTAACAGCAATTGATGAATACTGTATTTCGGTATCATGTTCCCAACTATAACCATAATATAGATTAATGGAAATATATTTTGAATTAGGATCATAAACGGAGACATCAACAATATAACTTGTTGAAAAATCAGTAATTTCTGGTGTTACTGACAAAATCGTACCACCAATTTTCTCTCCAGTTGTAATCATTAAGGTATCCAGTCGTTCTTGTCCAAAACCCTTATTCCCATAAACACTTAAACGATATTCAGTATCGTATTTTAAACTATCAAAATAGCCTGAGTTTTCACCCAAGCTAATAGATTGTTCATAAAATTCTAATTGATTTTCAACCACTACAAAAAGTGTAGATAAATCTAAAGCATTGTCTTCATCAGTAATATTTACTTGATAGACAATTTCTTCGTTTAAAGCAATTGCTTTAGTGATTTCAGCTTTAGGAGATGCTGGAATTAAAGTTACAGCAGCAATCACAGCAACTGTAGACATAGCAAAAGTAGACATTAAATCTTTGATTGCTTCAAAACGTCTTTTTGTTTCTTCGTTTTTCTTTCTGCTAGATTTTGACATGGCATACTCCTTAATTAATATCTATAAAAAAACGAAAGTAATGTCGTGTTGTCCCTTTACTTTAATTATACACATAAAATAATTTAAAAAAATAATAAATTAAAACTTTAAAAAAGAACTATTGTTTAAATGTTTACTATAATTTGTCTTTTTTAGTTACATACTTAAACAAAGTATAAGTATGTTATAATATTTAATGACTAAACAAGGTGGTGAAAGTCATGATTGAATGTAAAATTAACAACATATCCAAATCATTTGATAAGAATGAAGAGATTGAAGGTTTAGGACATAAATTAATAAAATATTAAGTCTAGAGTAAATATCTAGACTTTTTTATTTGTAATCTTATGCAGATATAACCATATTGAACATTACATTTTTAGAGATATATTTTTAATTATAATGATTAAATATATAAGTTTAATATTTCTAAAATTATTGCCTTGACAGATAGAGTAATTTTTGTTAAATTAGTATGTGTGATAGAGTAATTAAACAGAATATAGATTTTATAATAAATCGAATTCTTTTAAAGGAAAACAAGTATTACTCTATAGGTCACTTTAGATATTAAAATAATTTTTGAGGAGAAATAATAATGAAAATTGCTGTAATTACCGATTCAAGTTCAAACTTAAGTTTTGAATATGTTAATAAAATTAAAAATTTAGATATGATGCCTTTAATGATTTCTTTTAAGGATAAATTCTATCGAGATCAAATAGAGATTGATTATGAAACTGTCTACAAAAATCTAGACAAAGAAAAAATTACAACGAGTTTACCAGATTTAAGTGATTTCACTAAGTCAATTAGGAATTTTATTGCAAATGGTTATACAGATATATTAGTTATTACAATATCTAGTAAATTAAGTGGAACATTTAATGCATTTAAAGTAGCTGCTAAAGAATATGATGAAGTAAATATACACATGTATGATTCGAAAACTTTAGCAATGACATTAGGATATTTAGTTGAAGAGGCTATTCAAAGTATTAATTCTAATTATTCAATTACAGAGATAATAAATCGTCTTGATGATTTAAGATTTAATAATAGTATTGCTTTATATACAGTTGAAACATTGAAGTATTTAAGAAAAGGTGGAAGAATAGGTAAGGTTGAAGGAACAATCGGAGATATCTTAGCTATTAAACCTATTATTTCTGTATCTGATGAAGGTGTTTATTACACAGTTGGTAAAGCATTTGGAGTAAATAGAGCGTTGATTACAATGCGAAATGTAGTAAAGAAAAAGTATGGAAAAAGTCTTATTGATATAACAATTCATTATGGGACTAGTATTGATAAAGCTGAAAAAGTCGCTACTAAAATGAGTGCTGAACTTCATGTTAGAAATATTAATATAGTTCAATTAACACCAGTTCTTGGAGTACATACAGGATCTGAAATAATTGCATTTATAGTGAGAAAAGTATAAGTAGGATATTAATAAGATATACATAAAATATATGTAACTTAAAGTTATTTAATGAGAAAAGTATTTTATTAAATACTACATTTAAGAGAAGGTGAATTTTATGAAAACAGGTATGAAACCTCTTATAATCGGAGATAAAATTGCTCCTTTACCTATAGTCCAAGGTGGAATGGGAGTAGGAGTATCACTTGCTAATTTAGCATCATCTGTTGCTAACGAAGGTGGTATTGGAGTTATCTCGGCTGCTGGAGTTGGAATGTTTGAATGGAAAACGAGAGATTATAATTTTAATAATAATGAAGAGTTAAGAAAAGAAATAAGAAAAGCTAAAAAAATGACTAATGGAATTATTGGAGTCAATATAATGGTAGCTTTAACTAATTTTGGTGATTTAGTTGAGGTCTCAATCGAAGAAGGAATTGATATTATATTTGCTGGAGCAGGATTACCTTTAAACTTACCAAAATATTTAAAAGGAAATACACATACAAAACTTATCCCAATTATTTCTTCAGCGAGAGCTGCAAGGTTGCTTATTAAGAAATGGGTTAAATCATATGATTACTATCCTGATGCTTTTGTATTAGAAGGTCCTTTAGCTGGAGGGCATTTAGGATTTAAAGTAAATCAAATTGGTGATGAGAATTTTTCACTTGAAAAACTTCTTGGTGAAGTTTTAGAAGAAGTAGAAAAAATATGTATAGAAGCTGGTATTGAACCTATACCTATTATTGTAGCTGGAGGAATTTATACTGGAAAAGACATTAAATACTTCTTAGAAAATGGAGCTTCTGCTGTACAAATGGCAACTCGATTTGTTACAACATTTGAATGTGATGCTTCAGATAGATTTAAACAAACTTATATTGATGCTAAGAAAGAAGATATTAAAATAATTACTAGTCCAGTTGGGCTACCTGGTAGGGCAATAGCTAATAAGTATTTAGAAGATGTTGAAAGTGGATTAAAACACCCATTCAAGTGTCCATTTGATTGTATAGTAACATGTAAAAGAGAAGAGGCACCTTATTGTATATCATTAGCTTTAATTAATGCGAAAAAAGGAAAAATGAATAATGGATTTGCTTTTGCTGGAAGTAATGCTTATAAAGCAAAAGAAATAATATCTGTTAAATCTCTAATAGACACTTTGAAATCTGAATATTATGAAGATACTAACAATCTATAGAAGAAAAAGGTAGATTCGTGATACAATGAAGACACATACTACTATATGTAGGAGGAGTTGATTAGATGTCAAATAAATTTAAAATGAAGAAACACAAAATTAAAGAAGAAGATACAGAGAAAAGCAAAGAAATAAAAGAAGCAAAACACGGTGCTGAATTTTTAAAGAACAAAAGAGAAAAAGGTACTGCAGTAAGTAATTTTGCTGGAAAATCTTCGAAAGATTTTTCTAGAAAAAAAACATAAAAACAGGAAT
>JAUVDP010000080.1 GCA_030595255.1 Mycoplasmatota bacterium
TCTTCCTCCACCTATTTCAATAATGTTTTTAATCACTATCATTATTTCATTCATAATACCATCAATATTTATATCTGATGATATATATTTTGAGTTTCTACCAAGCTGTGCAATAAGTATTCCCGCCTGATGTTTTGCATTGTCATCATCAATAAATATAATCTTACGATCTTCTTCATTAGCATTTTTAACACTAAATACTTTATTGTTAACAAGAGTAAAATAAGCAAGAATCTCTATTCCAAATTTTTCATCAAAAACCAAGAATAAATATGTTGCTGATAAGTTTATATTCATATGATTAATTGCTTTTCCTTTTAAAAATCCTGTAACATCTTCACTACTGGTAATATTAAATCTGTTAATTGCTTTAGGTATAAAATCCTTTAACACATCATTGTTCAGTGCTTCACGTAAATTCATTAAAGTGTATTCCATTACATATAACATCCTCTCTTCTTATAAAATTATATCACATTTCACTGATTTATCGTGAGTAATTTATCTATATTATAACAGTATAAGTTCCACTCTTTATAGTACTTCTTAAGTCGATGCTTTTCACTAGTAAAATATTTGACATTTTCTAATCCTAGATTTTTCATTCTTGTTAATAATTTCTCAGTAACATTGAATCCATCTTTATAGAATGATAATAGTAATCCAACTTTATTAAATAGGATTTTCTTATTAACGAATAATAGATATTCCATTACAAGAAGTCCATTAATAATTGGTAAAGCAGATAGGTTCTGTATTACTTCTTCCATATCATCATATGATTTTATATCATCAATACAATCAACGATAGTCTTAGCTAATGTACTCACTCTTACTCCATTTACCATATCAACAAATTCAGTGTTTTTTATGTATTTATAGTGATAGTCGTTATATTGAAATGTAAAGTCTCTGAATTGTTCTAACGAACTAATTGTGATTTCGTTATATACTTGGTTGCTAAATCCATAAAAATCAAAAGCGCTATGATACGATACAAATGAACTTGGTGTAATATTTGAGGCAATCTCAAACTTTGTCGGTATCACACCACTGTTTTCAAGACTAATAGTCACATACAAGTTTTTCTTTACCCGATTAATATAACCTTTTTTTAAATATTGTTGTATTATCATATCTGCAAGGCTACGACTATTTGTAATTTCCAAAACATAAGAATGATCAAATACTCTTTTCTCAGATAACAATTTCAGATACTTCATATTACCACTCCTTACAATAATCATGCCTTCTTTATTACAATTACTCAAGTTTTTATACGTAATTACAATAAAATAGGAATATACAATTAATATAGATTATCGGATATAGAGTTGAAAAAAGCGACTAAAATGAATTCAGCCGCTATATTCTAGTATTCTTTAATTATTTCAGGAATTATGTTTTCCTTGTTAATTAGCTTTAAAGTTCTTATACATATTTCATATTCAACAGGCTTGTGAATGAATCCTAGAGTTACTTCGTTATAATCATTTTCATATACTTTTTGCTCTATAATTTCCTTAATTACTTTCCTTGGTTTAGCACCAGGGTTACAAGAATAATTTCTAACTCCATTTAATTGTCTATCTTTGATAACATCTTCGATAATACTTTCTATTAGTTTTTGGTTAAGTATTCCACTACTCCATATCATATGTAGATCATAAATGTGTCTAGAATATCTGAAATACTTTTGATCTATATGATAGTCGCAAATTGCAAATAACTTGTCAATAAAAGTTCTTTCAACGGTTTGAATCATCATCTCGAATGGTTCTAGTTTATATTTCCCAATAAGTTCTGATTCATCATTCATCTCAAGATGTTTTGTTATATAGTTACTAACCTTTTTTGTTTCACAAGGATATGGTCTATATACAACGATAGTCTCCACTATGATATGAGGAACCATTTCAGAATCTCCTACATAAGAATTATCATATCCTACATGATATTCATTATGATCTCTTCTTGACCGAACTTCATCTGGGTTTAAGAAGTTTAAATTTAATGATTCAATGATCTGAAGTATCATTTTCTTTAGTAGTTTTCTTTCTCCTGATGTAACTTTATTGTTATTAAACTTAACAGCTAAATCAATATCTTCAGAAAATCGATCTATAATACTATAACATTTCGATAATGAAGTTCCTCCTTTGAAAACTATAGATATATTGGTAGTTAATTTAGATAATTCCTTTAAAAACAATGAAACATAATAATCTTTTTCAACTTGATAATCTTTTAATCCAAAACTAGCTGCAGTAGCTTCAATAATTTCTTTGAATACTTTTTCATCCTTATGTAATAACATTTGACCCTCCCATTTTATAAAATTTCACTTGTGCTTCTAATGGATATTCATCAACAATCTCCTCTATTTTTTCTGTACTCAAATTCCCTCTTGAAAAGTACTTTATTAGTTTTTGACTTACTTTCTTCAAATCATATTCGCTATACATCTCATATTTTATTAGTAGGTCTAGGACCTGTAGTAATCTATAGTTTTCATCATTGATTTCGACTCTTGGTGCATTAATAATTAGACGATTTTTATTCAATGTTATATTTCTTTTCTTTTTTGAAACAGCATTTGAAAATATAGTTGTAACACTAGCTGTTTGCGTTGTTAGTCCAATCTGATTTGCAAAATTGAATCCACTTTGATATCCAATTCTTCTTCCATCATTATCAAACAAGTAGCTTTGATTCACAACTTTTGAAATACTTACAGTTGGGTTTTTCAAAATACGATTGGGATTTGGTAATTCATATACTCCATTCTTTGCTTTGATAACTTTTCCATTATTCAATAACCTTCTCATATACTCGCGAATGGTACCTTGCTTTACATCAGGAAACTCAACATACAACTCCTTCAAAAAGAACGGCTTGCTATATCCATAAGTTTTTTGTGCATATTCATATATTCTATCAATGATTTTTGTCTTTACCATGATTACCTCCTTCACTACTGTTTATTTAATTATACCATACATTTGACTTTTTGTGACTTTTTTTCTTTACACTGTGGAAATTTTGTCACTAATGTTTTAAAACAGTAAACAATGTATGTATTCGTTGTGACTTTTTTTCTATGTTTAAAAGAAGTTTTGTCACAAAACTGTAGTAACCATCATATTCATGATATTCTAATAAATCAAAAATATCATTAATTGAATTTGTTATTTTATTTTTGCAACGCTTTTTCTTATAGTTCAAGAAATATTGTCACAAGTATCATATATCTATTGATTAAAGAATATAGATTTAAAATTACTCATCCTATCTTTAAATTCAAGTGTTGATTCGTTACGACTTATATTATTTCTAATTGCTTCTTCTAAATATGCTTCTTTATTATACACTTCATGTCCTTCAGCATCTTTCCAGTTTTTATACTCTATTCTTTTAATAGTGTAGTAAATTGCTTTTCTAACGTCATCTTTATTATGATTTTTCGTTATCATATATAAGTAGTCATTAAGAACCTCGGTATATTCTTCTGTTCCTTTAACAACCTTATTACTAATTAGCACTTGTAAATAATAATTAATTTTAAAAGGAATGGTATTAGGATCGACAGATCCAATATCATTATTTATCTTCCTTTTATCTCTATTACTTTTACTATTAGTATTACTTTGTTTATTCTTGTTAGCAGATATCTCATCTTTGTATACATCAATGCTATCATTGCTTACAGGAATGCTTTCTTTGTGAACATTCTTACTATCAATATACTTCATTTCTTCTTTTGAAAGCAAACAGCAATCCTCTAATATTCTTATCTTTCTTCTTTTAGTCGCATTGTAATATCGATACTGAATAGATTCGGATGTTAGATAGCCATTTTTAAATGAATCTTTATGAAGTAATCCAAGTTCAACAATTGTATCTAGAATT
>JAUVDP010000050.1 GCA_030595255.1 Mycoplasmatota bacterium
AATGAAACTTTCATAATTAATGGAATAACATATATCTACAATGCAAGTGGTTGTCTAAAGGATAATATTTTATTTATGCGAATGGATGGAGTAAACACTCCTGTAGCAACTTTACTGGATGATGGAATTATTGATGGAGAATACCTCATACCACTACTAACAGAACAATCTGAGTAAAACATATTCAATTATTTAATAACCTATAAAAATAAAAAAGACTATGATAAATTAATAACCATATCATAATCTTTTTTTTACTGAAATGTATATTTAAAACTAAGTGAGTAAAAATTTAATGGAATATTATTTTGTTTTTTTCTCATATTCACTATTAAAAGGTTCTATCCTCTCATCAACAACCTTAGTCGCTATACCTACATCAGATTCATTTTCATATTTATTACTAATTTTATTGAATAAATCTTTTTTTATCGATTCTTGAAGTCTTTCAGAGTACTTTTTATATTCTTGAAGTCTATTTTTATTTAATTTATCATCTACTTTTTTAATAAAATTAACACTAACTAAGCCTAACTTAACTTCATTAATCATTAGACCAAAGGAATCTTTTAACGCTTGATAAGCCATAAAATAGAATTCATCAAACTGAATACTCTCATTACTTTCCTTTGCTAATTCATAATAATAGTTGTATAGAGCAGATTGTAGTTCGTAAGCTTTTAAATCTCCAAAATATATTCTGAATTCTTTATAGATTTCCATCACTTTCCAATGGTGTTTTTTTAATTTTATAATATTTTTAAGTGAATCATTCTCTCTATTTTCAACATAAAACTGTTGAATAGTTGAATGATATTCAACCAATTCATTGTGCATTGAACTCAGAGTATTTTTAACATCTTTGTATGCCTCAAATCTCATTCTCCTATTATTTACATATACATCACTTATAAAACCTATTAATGCACCAATTGCTAATCCTAATAACCCAAATAATGCTTCTGTCGGCATAATGTCCCTCCTTTTTTAATATTTTATTATTTATCACACTTATTTCTATAACTAATATATCCTGCAATAAATAGTGAACCCCCTACAATTGAACTAGGTACCACAGATATTAAATCAGTAGCTTGACTATCAACAATAGCCATAATTGCAAGTGTAACCATAATAAATAAACCTAATAGTGTTAATATTAAATCATAATCCTTATTCATTTAAAGCACCTCCCTTATTATTTATTATATCATAAAGACTAAAAAAAAAGAGCGAATAAATCGCTCTTTTACTTATTAATCTATGAAATCAAATTCATATCCAAAGATACGCACTGTATCTCCATTTTTAACTCCACGTTCTCTTAAAGCTAAATCTACTCCAAGAGCTCTTAGTTGACGACTAAATCTTTTTAATGATTGATCTTTACTAAAATCAGTCATATCAAATATCTTACTAAGTCTATCTCCTGTAATTTCAAATACTTTGTCATCTCCAAGTTTAATCTCGAATAATGTTTCAGTTCTTTCAAAGTTATATTCAACTACAGCTTCCATATCATTATCATCATATAATTCAAAGCTTGGTGTAGTATCTAGTAAGTCAGCTGTTTTATATAATAGCTCTTGCATATTGTCATTCGTTATTGCACTTATTGGAATAACTGGATAATCATCTT
Source organism: Mycoplasmatota bacterium (assembly GCA_030595255.1). GTDB lineage: Bacteria > Bacillota_I > Bacilli_A > Izemoplasmatales > Izemoplasmataceae > JAFGXW01. The sequence goes on from JAUVDP010000050.1 coordinate 1,640, forward strand.
CCAGTTGTTCTAAGAACATTTCTAGATGCTCTTTAGCATCTGGTAAATCCATTTTATTAGCTATAATGATTTGTGGTCTAGCTAATAAATTATATTTATAAGTTCTTAACTCATTATTAATTATTGTATAATCCTCAAAAGGATCTCTACCTTCACTACCTGACATATCAATAACATGTAAGATAACTCTTGTTCTTTCAATGTGTCTTAAGAATTGTAATCCTAATCCTTGTCCAAGGCTCGCACCTTCAATAAGTCCAGGTAAATCTGCCATAACAAAACTACGACCTTCTTCAACTCTAACAACTCCTAAATTAGGAACTAGTGTTGTGAAGTGATAACTTGCAATTTTAGGTTTAGAGTTAGAAACAACACTAATAATTGTTGATTTACCAACACTTGGTAAACCGACAAGACCAACATCAGCTAAAACTTTAAGTTCAACTCTAACATTTCTAGTAACTCCTGGTTCACCTTTTTCAGCTATTTCAGGTGCAGTATTTCTAGAAGTAGAGAATTTAACATTCCCGCGACCTCCACGTCCACCTTTAACAATTGTTACATCTTGCATATGATTAGTAATATCTCCTATTACTTTTCCTGTTTCATCATCATAAATAGTAGTTCCAACAGGTACTCTTACGATTAAATCTTTACCGTAAGCTCCATCCATTCTTTTAGTTCTACCATTAACTCCTTCTTCAGCTGCTAATACTTTATTATATTTTAGATCAACTAGAGTAGAAAGACCTTCGTCTCCTCTAAAAATGACGCTAGCACCTTTACCACCGTCTCCTCCACTTGGTCCTCCCATAGGAACGTATTTTTCACGACGAAAAGCAACTGCTCCGTCTCCACCTTTTCCTGATGATATTTTTATTTTTACTAAATCTACAAACATCTTGAACCTCCTATAGGGTATTTACCCAAGAATTCAGTTCTTCTCTACTTTTAAAGATTAAAACTTGCTTCTTTTTTTCATATTTTTTTACTATTGCTTTTAACAATATATTTTTTCTTCTATAAAATGCTACATACTGTAAGAACTCTTGATCTATTCCTTCAACACAACCCTCAGCCATATCAGCTCTTACCATATGTTTATACTTATGAGCTCTTTCATGAATCCCATGAAGAGATACTTGTTTACTAAAATCTAAATAGATAATAGTGTCAGCTGCGTCTAAACGATATTTAAAGTGTTTATTGTTTGAATAGTTTCCATCAATTGCCCAATATTTATTTTTAAGTAAAAATTCTTTCATTAAAATGTCAAAATCACCTTTACTAATATTATTCCAGTTTCTTTTCCAATACACAGAATCTAAATGTAAGATTTTTAAGTTAAGTTTTTTACCAAGTATTCTACAAGTATGTGTTTTTCCTGTCCCACTTGCTCCTAGAATAACAATTTTATTCATCATATTGTTATTACTTCATAATCCTTATCTTTTAATCTATCACTTAAGAGATCCCCTGTGTATCTTACATTAACACCTAATTCTTTTAAAACTTCTGAAGCACCAACATTATCACTACACATTTTACATGCGTAGACAGTTACATTGTTTTTAACTAAATTAGCAACTCTCTGTTGGATTACTGTATCTTCCATAACTTTTTCTTGAGAAGCTCCCCAAATTAATAATTCAACTCCATCAAACCATTTATGCATAACAGCGTTATAGCAATAAGGTATTACGAAATTGTGAATATCGATATTATTATTTGATTTCCAAACTACTAATACTTTACTCATAATTAATCCTCCACAACTAGCTCATAAGCTAAACGATCTATTGTTTCTAAATAATCAAGCTCAATAAATCCATTTTTCTTTAAAAAGTTTCTCATTTTATAGTTTTCTAAATGTGTATCTGTTTTAATTGATTCATAGTTTCCTTGTTTACAAAGTTTTATTGCATTATTAATAAAGACATTTGCGATTCCTTTATTTGATAATCAGGATGAACAAGCATTCTATGAATTACTAAACTCTTATTTTTAATCCATGAATCAATTGTTTTATATGGTGGATCATTTTCTCTTAGTACAGTACAAGATCCTACAATCTTACCATTATGTTTATATAGATATAATGATTTAGTTTCTACATCACTAAAGAAGTTTTTATATCTAGGATAATCTAACTCCCACTGAGGTATTAAAGATTTTTTCATATTGTTAATAACTAAGACAGCAAGTTCGTCTAATTCATTTAAATCTTCATAAATTCCATTAGTTAACATAATCCTACCTCACAATCTAATTTCATAAGGTTATTATACAATTTCTCAATAAAAATGGCAAACCACATTTTGTGATTTGCCATCAAAATTATTCTGCGTATACTGAAGCTTGTTTTTTATCTCTACCAATACGTTCAAATTTAACAATTCCATCTATTTTGCTGTATAGAGTGTCGTCTCCGCCTCTACCAACATTATTTCCTGGATGAACTTTTGTTCCTCTTTGACGATAAATGATAGAACCAGCTGTACAGAATTGACCGTCCGATAATTTTGCTCCAAGTCTTTTAGATTCAGAATCACGTCCGTTTTTTGTTGATCCAACACCTTTTTTTGAAGCCATACATTTCAAGACATTAATTTCAATTAACATTTAAGTCACCTCCTATATTTTTCGTTACTAACCATTTATTTTTGTAATTGTTAGTTTTGTGTATGATTGTCTATGTCCTTGTTTACGACGATATTTCTTTTTAGGTTTATATTTAAACACTATGATTTTCTTTTGTTTACCTTGTTTTTCAACTGTTGCGTCAACAGTGAAACCTGGTAGGTAAGGATTACCGATTTGAAGACTATCTCCACCGATCATTAAAACTTTATCGAATGTATAGCTATCTCCTTCATTTACATCTAATCTTTCAACGTAAATTACAGAACCTTCAGAAACTCTAATTTGTTTTCCACCTGTTTCAATTATTGCGTACATAAAGCACCTCCTCATTATTATAGTTAAGACTCGCCATTAAGGTGCGTAAACGCTTGAAAACCTTCTCTGTGCGGTATGCCGTTAATCAGCATTAAAATATTACCAAAAAACCCTGAACTTGTCAATGAATTTCACTTGATATTCTTTAAAGCCATATTAATTATACATAATATAAGAAGTAATGCAAGATTTATATGTAAATAAAAGCATAAAACCCTTATTGTTTGTATGTTATAATATAGAGAGAAGTAAATATGAAAGGGGTGAGAGAATGAAACCAATACATATAACTATATTATTAGTATCAATAGTCACTTTTTCACTATTATACTATTTTATTTTTGATAAAAACGATAATGTCTCGCCAACCTTTAGTAATATCCCTGAAAATCAGGTAATTGAATATAATACATCATTAAATTTACTTAGTTTAGGCTTAACAGCTAATGACGATGTTGATGGTAATGTTACTAATAGAATTAAATCTAATCCTTCAAGTACATTTACTTTAGATGTAGGTGTTCATACAGTTACTTACACAGTTAGTGATCTTTCAGGTAATAAAGAAGAAACTTCTATTAACTTAACTGTTATTGATACAATTTCACCTGAAATTGTTGTAAATAGCACAAATAGACAAATAGTATTTGAAGTTGGAAGTGTATTACCTATTTTTGATTATTATATATCTATAGATGATAATTTTGATAATTCTTTAATTGAAGAAAATTTAGAAATTGATACTAGTTCACTAAAAATGAATACTATTGGAATATATATTCTTCCTGTAAATTATAAGGATTCTTCAAATAATATGGCTGCTGAAGCCTATTTAGAAATTGAAATTGTCCATGAATGGACTGATTTATCATATTTTACTTACAGCTTTATTAATAACAACACTGAGGTTAGAATTCTTTCGTATTATTTAGGAGGACCAGAGGTTGTATACATACCTCACTATATTGAAGGTATTCCTGTTACTGAGATTGGTGATCATACATTTAGTGGTGCTTATTCTTTTGTGACAACTGTAAATATCCCAAATACTGTGAAGTCCATTGGTAACTCCGCATTTACCAATAATAAATTAACAACTTTAGTTATACCTGATAGTGTGGAAACTATTGGAAAAGAAGCTTTTTATGATAATGAACTTACTTCTTTAGTACTTCCAAACAGATTAGTTACAATTGAAGAAGGAACATTTCAAATGAATAATATAGAATCTTTAATACTTCCTGATAGCTTAGAAACAATTGGTGATAATGCTTTTGTAGTAAATAATATTACAAATTTATTCATACCTAAATCAGTTACTTTCATTGAATATGGCGCTTTTATGGATAATCCAATCAACAATATTTCAGTATCTACTTATAATACTTCTTATAAAGCAGTTGATGATGTTTTATTTGATATATATGGTTATAGATTAGTTTTATACCCTCAAGCCAAAACAACTGAATCATATTCGGCTCCAATAGGAGTAATTGTCATTTCAAAATATGCATTCTATAATACTGATATTGATGAAGTTATTCTTAGAGAAGGTGTATTTGTAATTGAAGGTGGAGCTTTTTGGAACTCTTCACTTACATCAATTTATTTACCTCCAACTCTTGTATCAATAGGTAACCATGCATTTGCACTAACACCTATAGAAAGTATAACGATTCCTAAAGATGTTGCAATAATTAACGACTATGCATTTAGAAATAATGTTTATACTGAATTTACAGTGGATTCTGAAAATACTTTTTTCAAAGCAGTTGACGGAGTCCTATATTCATTTGATGGAACTACTATAATTAGTTTTCCAGGTGGGGATACTAGAAATTCATATACAATCCCTGCAGAAGTTACTTCAATTAGTATTGGTGCTTTCACAAAAGCTTCATTTACTTCATTAACAATACTTGGTGATAAATATAGATTTAATGATACTTGGTTTTATACTGGGCTTGATTTTTCATTAATGCCAACCGAATAAAAAGGCAGAATTTTCTGCTTTTTTATATAATTAACTTACTGTTATACTTATATTATTATAAATAACTATGTTATAATCAATGTATAAAAATAAAAGGAGTGATTTTATGAAAACATCATCTAAACTTTACTTGTTTTTCACATCACTTATGTTCCTATTTGCACCGTTATCAATAGGACTTGCAGCAATTTACTTTGAAATCGATAATGATGAGATACATTTGCCAGGTTTATTAGTTAATGTTATCTTATTACTTATATTAGTTGGAATAATTGGCGCTTTAATTTATAAGAAAAAATTATTAATGCCCAATTTACTGGAAAAGAAATTCTTATTGTTTGGTTTATTATCAAATGTTGTAATGTATTTCTATGTTTTCCAAAATTCTTTAGTAATCGAAGAGTTTATTACTGTTTATATTACAGTAGTTTTAATCTTATTGCTTTACTTTGTTATTATCAGTAAGAAGCCTATTATTTATGAACTATGGATTTTAGGTGTTTGGTTCTTTATTATGGATACTATTCATTATCAGTTTATTTATAGAACTGGAAGTTATTATGACTACGAAATTATTGATGTAAACTTCTTACAACATATTTTCTATCTAACGATTCCGTTACTTGCGTTAGGATTATTTGCTTATCATATGTATAAATATAAAGTTATTGATATATTTACTTCAATATCAATTGGTATTCTTTTATTAGTAACTTTATTATTCTTTGAAGGTATTGATATGGAATCAAAATTTATGTTAACTCTTAATTTAATACTACCATTCGTTATTTTAACTGATTTTATTACAATGCTTATCTATAAACGATTTAATATCTTGAAGATTCCATTCTATTTGAGACTTTATACTCTATTAGTATTAGTTATTTATTATGCTGAAGAAGGACTATTTCAATCTACTACATATAGTTATGAAGGACTATGGGAAATGGTTGCAATTATCTATGTAGCATTAATCTGTAATTTAATTATTTTACTATTACCTCATAAAGGAGTATCAACAGAGGCTTTAGAAGATGATAGTGAATTGGCTAAAGAAATAAAAGAAACGTTGTTAAGCATTGATTTAGACGCTTTAACTATTACTACATTAAAAGCTTTAGCTAAAGTAAAAGGTATTAAAGGTTATACAACACTTGAAAAAGGTGAAATTATCAAATTACTAAAATAAAAAGCAGAGAAATCTGCTTTTTTTATATCATTTGCTTCTCTTTAAATGAATAGTATCTATCTTTACCAATGATTATATGATCCAACAACTCAATATCCATCATTAAACTGTTTTTATGGATTAATTTTGTTATTTCAATATCCGGTTTTGATGGAGTAGGATCACCTGAGGGGTGATTATGACAAATTACTATTGCTGCGGCACTATTTATTACTGCATGTTTAAATATTTCACGTGGATGTATTAAGGAACTATTTAGACTTCCAATAAATAATGTTTCTTTTTTAATTAATTCTCCCTTTGTATTTAAATAAAGTGCTAAAAAGTGTTCTTGAGTTTTCATTTCAAGTTCACTTTTTAAATATTGATAAATGCTTTCAGGTGAATGAAGTTTGTTTTGAATATTAAATGTTTCATTGTTAACTCTTTTACCAAGTTCAAAAGCTGCGAGTAATTCTATAGCTTTAGTATTTCCTATTCCTTTGATTGTTTTCAATTCTTTAATTGAGGTAGTACTTAAATCCTTTAATGTGTCAAACATGTATGTAACCCTCTTGGCTAGTTCAATTACTGATTCATCTTTTGATCCAGTTCTTAGGATAATCGCAATTAATTCAAAAGTTTGAATGGAATTAGCTCCATACTTGATAAACCTTTCTCTTGGTCTTTCTTTTATTGGTAATTCTTTAATCATAAACATACTTTTCCTCCTCTAAATAAAAAATAGTGCCTTGGGCACTATTTTAAGTTTTTCCTAATTAAACTAATGAAGTATAAACTACCAGCCACTAGTAAAATTTCGTTTTGCTTTAAATCTTTTAATTCATTCAAAGCAATTATTGCATCCTCATGCATAAATTTACGTGGATGACTTGATACGTTGTATAGATTATCCGCTGTTTCACATCTTGGATAATCAAATTGTGTGAAATGTACCTCATCAACAAATGATTCTAATATTTGAATTATATCAAAATATTCTTTGTCAACCATTGATGTATAAAGTGCTTTAATGTATTTTCCTTTAAATAAGGCTTTTACACTATCTCTTAAAGCATTCATTCCACCAACATTATGTGCACCATCAATTAGTATGTTACCAAACATTTCAAGTCTTCCAGGCCAGAATGTATTAAATAGTCCCATTTTTATATTACTTAATGAAACATCAGATTTCTTTAATTTATTTAGTTGGTGAATTATTTCAATAGCAAGGCTAGCATTAACAACTTGATGAGTACCAAGCATTGATATAGAATATTCTTGATTCTTGTATTTAAAGTTTGTTTGCGAACTATATTCTACAACTTCAATATTTTTTCTTTCGATAACTGTTAATTCAGAATTTAAATTATTAGTATAATCAATAAATAACTGACTTAACTCTTCATCAACTACTGAAGTTACTAAAGGAATACCTTCTTTAACAATACCTAATTTATTTAAAGCAATTTCTTCAATAGTATCTCCAAGCATTGCCATGTGATCAAAGCTAATTGATGTAATTGCAGTAATCATTGGTTTAATTACATTAGTTGCATCAAGTTTACCACCAAGACCTACTTCATAAATAACATAATCTAAGTTTTTATCATCAAAATACATAAATGATATTAAAGTAACTAATTCAAAGAATGTAATTACTTCATCGTAATCATCTAATACTTTGAAATATAGTTCTTTTACTTTGTTTATATATTTTAATAGATCATCATTACTTATATCATTATGATTTTCAGTAATTCTTTCATTGAAATTCACAATGTAAGGACTTGTGAAAGTCCCTACACTATATCCTTGTTCTAATAAGATATGTTTTAAATAAGAAACTGTTGAACCCTTACCGTTAGTCCCAGCAATATGAATAATATTTAAGTTATCTTGTGGGTTTGAGAGTTCTTTACAAGCAATTTCCATTCTATATAAGTCGTACTTATCACCAAATCTCTTAATAGATTCAATCCAAGATACACCTTCTTCAATAGTATTAAACATTATTTAGTTAATTCCTTTAATCTGTTTGATAAAGTTTTAAATTGTTCCTTATAATTCCCCAATTTTTCTTTTTCAGCATTAACTTTAGATTCAGGTGCTCTATTTACAAAGTTAGGATTATTAAGCATTCCCTCGCCACGTGAAATTTCATCTTTTAATTTTTTAAGTTCATTTTCAAGTCTTGCGATTTCTTGTTTAATATCTACTAAACTACCTAGAGGTAAATATAACTCTAATTCAATTAAAGCTACAGATATAACTTCAGTATCTATTATTATTTCTTCGCTAATTGTGATGCTTTCAGGATTAACAAACTTAGTTAGTATCTCCATATTTTCATTTAATAAATTAGTAATTTCTTTATTAGATGTTTTAATTAGTACATCAATTTTTTTACTAGGAGCTACATTGTATTCGGCTCTTATATTACGAACACTTTTTATTAACTCTTGAATTACTTCAAAGTCTTTAATAGCTTTTGAATTATCAAATTCAGGGATTGCTTCAGGCCATGAAGTAATTACAATAGATTCCTCTAAATGAGGGATCTTTTGATATATTTCTTCAGTAACAAAAGGCATAAATGGATGAAGTAATTTAACGATGTCTAGTAAAACATATGATAATACACTCTTAGTACGTCTTATAGTTGCTTCATCATCGCCATTTAATGGTAATTTAGCTATTTCTACGTACCATGACGCAAAGTCATCCCAAGTGAAATTATGAATAGATCTAGCCGCTTCACCAAATTCAAATTTTTCGTAGTTATAATCCATTTCCGAAACAGTTTTATGTAATTTAGCTAATATCCATTTATCAGCTAAAGCAAGCTCTTCAGTATCAATTTCTACATCTTCAATTGTGAAATCTCCTAAATTCATTAACGTAAATCTAGAAATATTCCATAATTTATTGATAAAGTTCCAACTTGATTCAACTTTTTCTATTTCAAAACGCAAATCAGCACCAGGTGCACTATTAGTAGTTAAGAAATATCTTAATGTATCAATTCCGTATTTTTCCTTAATTTCTAGTGGATCAACACCGTTACCAAGCGATTTAGACATTTTTCTGCCATCTTTAGCTCTTATAAGACCGTGAATTAAACATTGTTTAAATGGTGATTTATCAGTAAATTCAAGTCCTTGGAAGATCATTCTAGCTACCCAGAAGAAAATAATATCATATCCAGTAACCATTACTGAGTTTGGATAATATCTTAAGAAGTCTTCGGTATTATCAGGCCAACCAAGAGTAGAAAACGGCCAAAGTGCACTACTAAACCATGTATCTAATACATCTTCATCTTGTTTCCAACCTTCACCTTCTGGCGCAGTTTTTCCAACATATACTTCATCATTTCTATACCAAGCAGGGATACGATGCCCCCACCATAACTGTCTACTAATACACCAGTCATAAGTTCCGTCCATCCATCTTAAGAATGTTTTTTCAAAACGTGATGGAATAAATTCTACTTCACTGTTTTCCGTTGCTTCTTTGCTTAAAGGAGCCATTTCTACAAACCATTGTTTTGAAAGCCTAGGTTCAACGATTACTCCTGTTCTTTCAGAATGACCTACATTATGAATAATCTTTTCTATTTTTGTACATAATCCAGCTTCTTTTAAGTCTATAACACAAGCCGTGCGGCATTCAAATCTATCCATACCGTCATATTTATGAGCAAGACTATTCATAGTTCCGTCTTCTTCCATACATAAAGGCATTTCTAAATTATGTCTTTTTCCTACTTCAAAGTCATTAGGATCATGAGCAGGAGTTACTTTAACACACCCTGTCCCAAATTCCATATCAACATAACTATCTTGAATAACAGGAATTAATCTTGTCGTTCCAGGAATATAAGCATTTTTCCCAACATAGTCTCTAAATCTTTCATCTTCAGGATGAACCATTAACGCAGTATCTGCGTACATAGTTTCAGGACGTGTTGTTGCTATTTCTAGATATCCAGAACCATCTTCTAACATGTATTTAAAGTAATAAAATGCACCTTCAAGCTCTTTATGTTCAACTTCAATATTACTTAAAGCTGTTTTTGCTTGAATATCCCAGTTTATTATTCTTTTTCCTCTATAAATTAATCCTTTATTATAAAGTTTAATAAATACTTCATTAACAGCTTTATTTAACCCAGAATCTAAAGTAAATCTTTCTTTACTATAATCAACACTTATACCAAGTGCTTCCCATTGTTCTCTAAT
>JAUVDP010000034.1 GCA_030595255.1 Mycoplasmatota bacterium
ACTCTGAAATGTGAATTAAACCAACATGATCTGGTAAAATCTTTACAAATGCTCCGTATGGCTTTATAGCAGTAATCTCTCCTTTAATAATGCTCCCCACTTTCATTATTAAACACCTCGTTTTCGATTACTCATAAATAGTATATCAAAGATTATAATAACAATAAAGTAAATAAAAAAAGAAAATCATTTAACTGATTTTCTTTATAAATTAAATTGTCTTAACTAGGCGATTTCCATTAAGTTTACCCAATGTTTTCCACACCGATTATTCCTGGAACTTCTTCTAAAAGAATTGCTTCAATTCCATCTTTCAAAGTAGAATCAAGTGCTCCACATCCTACACATGCTCCAAGCATCTCTACATATACAATACCATCCTCAAATCTAATGTACTTAACATCTCCACCATCTCTTTGAAGATATGGTCTTACTTTATGAAGAATCTCTTTAACTTGTTTTTCTATTAAATCAGTATCCACTTGAATCACCTCTATTTCTTAATGCAAGCATATTATACAACAATTATTATTTAGAGTTAATTAATATGCTAAAAAAAATAAGGATTACTCCTTATTAATTCTTTTTAATACAAAATATGGTGCGTTAGGTGTACATGATTCAATTAGATAATCTGTTATAGTAGAGCGCTTATCCTTAGTAAAACCTCTAAATCTAAGCATATCAGCACTAAAATCTCCTACTATATATGTGTATTTATCTAAAAACCCTACATACCTTTCATTAAAAACCTTTATTTCTAGCGCTTCTTTATAGTCCTTTATTACTTCAAAATTTCCATGTTCTGTTTCAATCATTATTTTTTGCCTCCTTTAAATAATTCTTTCGGTAATTTACTACTTCAGTTTTCTTAATCCATATTAGGATAGTAAACCCTACAAAAACCATTATATAGAATATTACTGCTAAATAAAACACATATAACTCATTAATTTCATATAAGAACCCACCAACCACAAATCCTATAGTCATTCCAAGACCAACAATACTTTGTCTAACTCCAACCAATATACCTTGGGGAACCGCTTTGTTATCAGACATAAAACTAATCGCAGTTGGTTCATATACAGCTAACATAAGTGAATATCCTATGTAAAATGTGTATAACCCAAATAATAAATTATCTGTTCTAAATCCTAGATAAAGTAGTATTGGAGCAAATAAGAATTGAAATTGTAAGAATCTAAAATTATGAAACCTCTTTAAAAAATATGGTGCTATTACTAAATTAGCTATTAAAGATACTATCCCTACAACAAATACTAGTAAACCTAGATCTAAAGCAGAATAATTACTATCAATAATATAATAATCTATAAATCTTCTTACATTATTATGAGAGAAACTTATAAAGAATGTAATTGTAATAGTATAAATTGGCACCCATGGTAATTTTGTTGCCTGTTTAAGATCGTTCCAAAAATAGCTTCTAGTAAGGTGAGTATCAGTATCTACTAAATCTGTTTTCTCAATAAATATATATAGTCCAAATATAAAAAGTAGTACTGCTTGAATAAAGAACATATAGTTATAATGTGGAGCTAAGTTTCTTGTAATTAGTCCACCTATTAAATATGCGATTGCACCACCTGCCATATAAAGGGAAACAGCGTAACTAAGCATTCTATTTCTATCTTGTTCATCTTTATAATTATCATTAATATATGAATATATGTTTACTAAAACACCCGAGAAGAATAGTCCACTAACAAACATACCTAGTAAGATCAAGTATTCATTAGTAAATACTCCCACTATTGTCTGTCCTAAAGCGAATCCAATAAATGTAATAGCTAGAACTTTATTACGATCTAGTATATCACCAATAGCTCCCCAAATAGTTGAGAATAACATTAATCCAAGCCCACCACTTGCTAAATAAAACCCTACAAACATTCCTTTTATACCAAGAGAGTTGGTATACAAAGGTATTGCAGGATTTCCTAAATTAAATAATATTCCAAACATTAAAGATATAAATAGTAGATAACGCTTTGTCTTAGTCATATTATCACCTTTTATAGTTTATAATCGTCCTCATTATATGCGTATTCATCTTCAATTATTTCTGCTTTAGCTATTTCTAATTCTTTAACTGGCAATGCGAAACTTAATATAATATATATAAGTATCGGTAAAGCCCATACTAAAGAGGCTACAACATATAATATTCTTACTGTTTGAACTTCCATATTTAAGTACTCAGCTAAACCATTACACACTCCTGTGAATACCTTGTCTTCATTAACTCTTTGTAACTTTTTCTTTGTTTCCATTATATTACCCCTATATTTCCTTCTTCTCTAGTAAAACAATACTTTCAGTCATTATAGCTTCTTTTCTACCAATAATTCCTACTCTTTCACTAGTAGTAGCTTTAACGCTAACGTAATCTACCTCTATTTCAAGTAATTTAGCGATATTCTCGCGCATTGCTGGTATATAGCCACTAAGCTTAGGCTCTTCTAAAAAGACAGTAGAATCAATATTTACTACCTTATAGCCTTTCTCTTTTACCTTTTTCATAACTTGTAAAACTAATAAACTTGAATCTATTCCTTTAAATTCTTCACTTGTATCAGGAAATAACTTACCTAAATCTCCAAGGGCAAGCGCACCAATAAGGGATTCACATACCGTATGAAGTAAACAATCTCCATCACTATGTCCTACACTTCCTAGTTCATATGGTACATATACTCCACCAATAATTAATTTATATCCTTCTTCTAAGCGATGAATGTCCGTACTAAGACCTATTCTCATAATAATATCACCTCTAATAATTTAATATCTTCAACAGTTGTTAACTTTATATTTCTATAGTCACCAAGTATAAATGAAGCCTTTATACCCATAAACTCTTCTAATAACACAGTATCATCAGTACCATAATATCCCTTTGTTAAAGCCATATCGTGCGCTTTAATTAACTTAGCTTTATTGAATCCTTGTGGTGTTTGAGTGATAATTAGCTTAGATCTATCAAGTGTTTTAACAACGCGGTTTCCATCAATTTCTTGGATGGTTTCCTTAACTTTCACACCTAAAGTAACTGAGTCATTGTCTTTTAAACTAACTAATATCTGATCAATAGACTCTTTAGTAATAAAAGGCCTAGCTCCATCATGTACTAGAACATAATTGGAAACAGCACTATTAAGAGCTAATCTAACACTGTCACGTCTTTGATTTCCGCCGATAATTACTTTGATTTTTTTATCAGTATAATTATTTAGGAAATAGTCATAATCTGTATTAGAAGCAACCAATACAATATCTGTACAATTTTGATCACTAATAAAGAAATCTAGACTATATTCAATAACCCTTTTCCCGTTAATTTTAAATAGAATTTTATTAACATTTAATCCCATTCTTTTTCCACTTCCAGCAGCTAAAATTATCGCAGAATACTTCATTATGCATCACTCCTTAATAACTAATATTTATCAAGTAAATTTTTAAAAAATATTTCATTTATTTTCGATAATTTTTTTGGTGAATTAATCCTTAAATTATTTATGCATACCATTTAATTATCAAATTGTTTTATCATCAACTTTTTCAATAATTTCTTAAGCCTTTTTTTTCAGTATTTATTAGAATGTTTCTATATATATTATAAGAATTATATGCCTAAGAAATAATTTACTTTTTCAACTATTTTAGCATTAAATTACATCACACTAATCCATATGAATACGATTAAGTTTCTTTTATAAATTTTTGATCTTTGTTTTTATACTTATTTTAATATTTTGATTTGATTTTTTTCTATAGTTTTTCATAGAAACAATGGTTTGTTTGCGAGTCTTCTTTTAAAGAGATTTTCAGTGCTTCTAATGCTTCTTCAATTACTTTATCAGCATTTTTCCCAATGTATGGCGATTCAGAGATTCCTAAGTTTGGATAAATTGTTTGTGTAATTCCACCAAATATCATCTTAAGATTGAGTAAATCTCCTCCACCAATAAGTGCTCTTTCGAGTATTTCATATTTCTTTTCATCTTTAACAATTAATCCAAATTTTATACCTCCAACTCGGTATAAACTTATATCATCTTTTATAAAATTAAACCTAGTTTTTTTCAAGTATTCTCCCATCATTAAATCACCAACATCTCTACCGTATTTTTCATTGATCTTTGGGATGTTTGATAACTTAATTAATACGAGATTATATGGTTGTTTCATTTTTATTAATCTTTGCATTTCATTATACATTTTTTTATACCCTGGTAGAGTGTTCAATACTTCTATTTCTGTCTCTGGAAATCGTTTAATATCCATAGGTTTTACGATAGAAATTATTGACGTTTTTTTATTCATATATATTTTCTTTCCAATCTCTTTTATCCATAAAGATGAACCATCTTTTTCTACACGATATGTTGTTGTATATATCGGGCTTTTTTTACTTAGTTTTTCCATTATACTTTCATACTGTATTAAGTCATCTTTATAAATCAAATTTTTATGTGTTTCACTACTAAACTCATTAGTTTTCAGTCCCATTATACTTATATATCGATCTGTCCCAAAAGATTTCTCTCCTTCTTCACTAAAACAGATTCCATCATTAAGTAATTCAATTGTTGATATAAACCTTTGTCTTAATAACTCTGTTTCACTATTTAATACCTCTAATTCATCTTGTATTTCATAGTAATCGAACTCCGATATGTTTTTTCTGAATGTACCGTTAAATCCCTTAACTATCAATGATATTACAAATACAGTTAATGTACTATATGAATAATATTGGAAGTTTGTTGATTCTATATCATCATAGAAGAAGAAGTATAGGAATCCTAATATAAACGCAAAAGTGACTATAAAATTATAGCCAACTTTCTTTTTCTTAAAAATCATAATGATAATATCAATAACTAGCCAAGCACTTAATATACCACTAACTACATAGATATCCATCTAATCACCCTTTTGTCTGTTTATCAATCGTTCCTTTAATATATGAATTTGGATAATAATAAGTTAAATACAGCCCGAGAATCGCTAAGTAATAAGTTAAAGCTGCATAACTTTGAGTTACTGAGAAGCTTAAAGCTGCGATAGAGAAGAATATTACACCCCAAATGAATGTTAATCCTCCTGCCATTGATTTAAATAATTTTGTTCTTGTGTAATCTGTGCGATAATCATGTCTTACATATCCAAAAGCAATAGGTTTATTAATCAGCCAAGTAACTAACCAGTAAATAGAAAAGACTAAAACCATATATTTACTATCATGGAATTCGTTTAACTGAGATACAAATATACTGGTA
This sequence comes from Mycoplasmatota bacterium, assembly GCA_030595255.1. Classification (GTDB taxonomy): domain Bacteria; phylum Bacillota_I; class Bacilli_A; order Izemoplasmatales; family Izemoplasmataceae; genus JAFGXW01. Next base: position 5,313 of record JAUVDP010000034.1, read on the forward strand.
ACGGCTATAACAAAGTATAAGGACATAACAAATATTTCAAATGCTACTAGCAACTTAAGTATTTTATATTTGAAATATAAGATTGTTCCAAGTACTACTAATGTAATTGGAGCGACTATCAGATAATCATGGTAATTGGCTAGGAGATTAGATAAAGCCAATACTCCGACAAAAGCTAACATGAACTTAATACCATATTTACCTTGAATAAATGTATATTTTTGAGCACTTTCAATTTCAATACCCATGTCAAATCCCTCTATTACTTCATCTAAGAACTCTTTTTCACCTACATATTCAAGTGTTCCGCTAGATAATGCTTTTTCTAACGTTGTATTACCTACACTAAGATCATATAAACATTCATTTGTTGCTATAATAATTAAATCAGATATGTGGGTAGTCCCTTTATATAGGCGTTGATGTTTTCCTTTAGTACGAATAAAGTAATTATCTTTACCTACAGTAAATTGAATATTCTTTTCTTGTTTACCCAAAGTATTAGGAATAAATTGGTGAGTAATTATAGCCATAAGCTCATCATGAGTTATAAAGTATTCAGTATCATCTCCATGATATATTAACTCATCAATCTTATCTCCATATTCTACACCTACTTGAATCATACCAGTTATCCCAGCTTCAGGTTTAACCCATGAACCAATGAAATATCCATTAGCAAAAGGATTTAATTCACTATAATCATCAATATCAAATAAATCATTAACAGATTTGTTCTTCCAATAAGCTTTACTAGACAATCCACTGAAGTATGGTCTTTTCTTACCAATCTTACTTACAGCTATATTATCCACTATTTTAGGGAAGTATTGTGCTACTTGATCTATAACTTGAGTAAGTTTTTGTTTTCTAGGTAGATCATCGTCCAAGAATTCAACTAATATTGCCCCTTTTCCTGCCTTACAGCTTGTTTTATCAATTTCTTTGTAATTTACCAGACTAAGAAGTCTAACAGCGTCTGTGGGGATATTACTAAACAAATAGTGTTTGTCTTTTATACCTAGAGTTTTAGCATCTTTGTTTAATCCTATATATACTTGATTAATTGTTCTACCTTTTTCTACGGTAGAGTACATATTTAAGAATTTTTCTTTGATATCAATAGCTTCAGGAAGGTATTCATCAATAAATTCATCTATTCTCATGTTTATAACGTAGTGTTTTGCTTGTATCTCAATTCCTTCACCATCAATGATTTTCTCAATCTTATCATCAACAATAATAAATTCTTTTATCTTTCGATTAGTAAATACTTTCTCTCTTGTTTTTGAAATTTCAGTGGTAAATGTCTTAACCACGGTATCGAATGATGTTTGGATAAAGTGTGCTCCATCAATAAAAGTGTCAAACCACTTAATAAAATAATTATATGCATTTATCTCTTTAATTGGAATTCCAATAGAATCATAAACTAATGTAAACTCATTTATTAAATCTTCATGAGAAAAATACTTTCTAAGTACTGAATATAAACTTAAATCTCCCCATTCAATAAGTAATGAAGGAATAGTATATTCTTTATTATGTAGTCTTGCTACTTTTTGTTCTTTATAATGATTGTGGTGTCTTAATATATCTTTAAACAAACTATGAATTTCATCTCTTTGTTTAGGATAATGTCTTACTAGATAAATTAAGAAATTTTTATAGTCATTAGGTCGTTTTACGGTTCTTTTATTTTTATCAACTATTGTGACAGAAGTATTGTCATTATATTTAAAGTTGTTTTCAAGTCCACAGGCCTTAACATACTCATAGAACAGGTCACCTTCATGAACTCCTCCTATGTCATAGTTATAAAACTTAAATTCGAATTTGTTGTTAAACTCGTCTTTAAGCCTATTAGTATACTTTTGAAGTTTCTTTCGACTACTCTCTTCAAAAACAGCTACATTTCTTAAGTGTTTTGAAAGATAAGTCGCAGTAGTAAGGCTACCAAGCCCTCCACCAATAATTACAACATCGTATTTTTCCATAATATCACCTTATTTTCATTGTCATCCATTATTATAACATATTCTATTTAATCATAATATATTAATTCAAAAACGTATAAATAGTGACTTTTTCGGTATAAAGATAAATTTGAAACAAAATTCATTATATTTAGTGCTAATGATACCTAAATATATTCAAATGATGTAGTTAAAGACTGGAAAACATCAGAAAAATGAATAGAAATTATCAATAAGTGACAAAAGTGAATGAATTTGACTTAATTGAGAAATATCGTAAATATTGTGAAAATACCATTAACTATTACATAAAAAAACAAGACGAAAATTAAGGTGTTTCTAAGGGTATATAGTTAGTTAAAGTTAGTAAATATATGTGTTTTTCAATAGTTAAAACATGGGTTAATCGCTAGTATACGTTGGATTTCCCGTTATTATGATAGATAAATCCAAAACCAATTCAAAAATTAGAGAAGTATAATCATCCAATGATGATTCTGAGTATTAAAAACTTGAATATTTACACAATGGTGAATTTCATAAAATAGTCATAACTTTCTGGTTTTTTCATAATTACAGTGAACTATCACCATGATATACATAATTGATTATTTTATCATCTTTTTTATAGTGAACCTCTTTAGAATCTTATAATAAATCAATATCTTTCTCTAATCATATTCAAATTTATGTATTTGATAACATTGTTTAATGCTATCAAATAAAAAAAGCCCGTTTGGGCTTTTAAGTTTGTAGGTGTTTCTCTAAGTATAGTAGTAATGACTCTTTACTAATATCTAGGTCTAAATAGCCATCTACAGCAACACTGATATTACCTGTTTGTTCACTAACTACAATAGTTAATGAATCTGATAATTCACTAATACCAATAGCTGCTCTATGTCTTGAACCTAGTTGCTTAGGTATGTCTAATCGCTCAGTTGAGGGATAATAAGCTCCTGCACAGACTATTTTATTTCTTCTGATTATAACTGCCCCATCATGTAGTGGTGTATTTGGGTAAAAAATAGATGATAATAGCTCATTATTAAGTGGAGCATCAACTTTAAAGGCGGAATTTACGTATTCATCCATCGAAGAATTCTTTTCAAATGTAATCAAAGCCCCTATTTGCTTACCACTTAGATGATCAATCGACTTAATTAACTCGATTTTGATGTTATCTTCTAATGTATTGACAAATAAAGTGTTCTTTTTAAGTCCTAATCTCTTTAATATAAGTAATACTTCAGTTTGAGTGATAGTAACAATTAGTAAAATAAGCGGAATTCCGATTACTAGTAAAATTATTAAATCTAATTCTTCATCAAATACAAGAACAATTAGATAGATAAACATAGCAATTATCAATAATTTCATAAATCGATATATTTGAGTAATAGTTTTTGTTTTAATCAATAAAGTAAATACCGATAGTAGGTAAATATTTATTAATAAGAATTCGAATTCAGTCATCATATCACTCCTCTCTAATATTAGTATATCATAAAAATGCTTAGCTTTTTACAACAAAAAACATAAACTTTATTTATAAAAACAATAGTAAAAAAAATCAGTTTTTTCGAACCTATTTTATTATTATTATAATTATTAATATGAATATCAAACAATTGAAAAAAAGTCAAAAATACTTTTTTAAAAGAATGGCTTAGGTAGGCGATATCACAGTATTTATAGAATGTCAAGACTGTTAATTTATTTAATTTTATATTATAATTAAACCACATACACTTTTCATGAATGGGGGTAAAAGTTATGATAAAATATAGCGTCAAAAATATTGAAAAAATTAACAAAGATATCGCAAATGGTTTTCCTCATTTGTTCCCAATAACTGATAATATGGTTAAAAGTTTTGAAGGGGTATCGAGATTGGTTATGCTCGATAGGTATACTCAAAAAGATTTATCTTTGGATACATTAGACATAGGAGATTTAGTTATCGCAGTTGTACGACAAGATCCTAAATTCCCAGCTAGAGGAATAGGAAACGTTGTTAATATAGATGGAGATAATATTACTATTAAACTTGAAGAAGATTCACTTGGAAATGCTGAAGATGCTGACAAAGATGGATGTATTGTAAGAACAAAAAGACAAATAGATAAGCCTTTAGAGCTTTTCTTTGAACAAATTGCTATGAGATTGGCACATCATTTAGGTGAAGATGAAAGTAAAGAAACAGTTGATGATTTTTATCATGAAGTAGAAAGTTTAAACTTAGTTCCAGCGGGACGTGTTTTGTTTGGAGCTGGAAGTAATACTAATGTAACATATTTTAACTGTTTTGTTATGCCCCATATACATGATTCAAGAGGTGGAATAAGTGAACACCGTAAACAAGTTATGGAAATAATGAGTCGTGGTGGTGGAGTTGGTACTAATGGTTCTACTCTTAGACCTAAAAATTCCCTTGCTAGAGGGGTTAACGGTAAATCAAGTGGTGCTGTAAGTTGGCTTCATGATTTGTCTGAATTAACTCATCTTGTTGAACAAGGTGGTTCAAGACGTGGTGCACAAATGATAATGATGGGTGATTGGCATCCAGATATCATACAGTTTATTATATCAAAAATGCAAAACCCTAAAATATTACAATTCTTAATTGATACTATTAAAGAACCGCTTATTGTAGAGGCTGCAAAGTCAAAACTTAAATTTGTTCCTTTAACAGAATCTGAAATTCAAATAAATGAATATATCTTAGAACAAGCAAGATTATCTAATGATGTATTTAGTAAAAAAATAGTAGACAGTGCCTTTGAAAAGATTAATAAAGGTGGGCATTATGAAATTAATAACCCAGATTTCTTAACTGGTGCTAATATATCAGTAGCTATTACTAAAGAATTTATGGACGCAGTTGAACAAGATTTAGACTATGACCTTAGATTCCCTGATGTTGATTCTTATACTCCTGAAGAGAAAGCTATTTACAATGAAAAATGGATGGATAGTGGGGATGTAAGAGAGTGGAAAAGTATGGGATACCGTGTAAAGACGTACCATACTATAAAAGCAAAAGAGTTATGGAATCTTATAAATATCTGTGCAACTTACTCTGCTGAACCAGGAATATTCTTCCTTGATAATGCTAATGAAATGACAAATGCTAAAGGATACGGACAAAAAGTTGTTTGTACAAATCCTTGTGGTGAACAACCACTTGCTCCTTATTCAGTTTGTAACCTTGCTGCTATTAACCTAGCAAACATGGTAAACAAAGATGAACAAGTAGTTGATTGGAAGAAATTAGAAAAAACAATTAAAACAGCTATTAAAATGCAAGATAACGTAATAGATAAAACAACTTATTTCCTTGATGATAACCGTACTCAAGCCTTAGGTGAGAGAAGAATAGGGCTTGGAATCATGGGACTACATGATTTGCTTATTTGGACAAATACAAGATATGGTTCAGAAAAAAGTAATATACTAGTTGATGAATTATTTAAATTTATTGCTACAAATGCATTTGAAGCTTCTATAGAAATCGCTAAAGTAAAAGGTTCATTCCCATTCTTAGAAGAGTTTGGAAGTAGAGAAAAATTTATTAATAGTGGATATATGAAGAAGTTACCTGAGTATTTAAGACAAAGTGTTTTAAAACACGGTATTAGAAACTCTCATTTATTAACTATTGCTCCTACAGGATCAACTGGAACAATGGTTGGAGTATCAACAGGATTAGAACCTTACTTCGCATTCACATATTTTAGAAGTGGAAGATTAGGTAAATATATTGAAGTAAATGCTCCAGTAGTTGATGAATATATCGAAAGATATCCTGAATATGATAAAAACAACTTACCTGATATATTTGTAAGTGCAATGGAATTACCTCCAGAAGAACATGTTGATATCCAATGTGTAATTCAAAACTGGGTGGATTCGTCAATATCTAAAACAGTTAATGCCCCTAAAGGTTACTCCGTTGAAGAAGTTGAACAAGTATATATGAGATTATATAAAGGTGGAGCTAAAGGTGGTACAGTTTATGTTGATGGATCAAGAGATTCTCAAGTACTTACTCTATCTAAAGAAGAAGATGAAAAAATTACTTCTCCAAAACAAGTTGATCTTATTGAACTAGGAATCGAACTTGAAGAAGAGAAAAAAGAGCCAAAAGAAGCGAAAACCCAAGGTTTACGTTCAGATAGACAAGATAGAAATATCGGAGTTGAAGCTGGAGATATTTGCCCTATTTGTTTAGAGGGTGTGGTTGAAGCAATTGGTGGTTGTCATACATGTACAAACTGTAATGCACAACTTAAATGCGGATTATAAAAGGCGCTATTTAGCGCCTTTTTAATTAATAACATAATATGATATAATATAGTGCGAGGTGATAACTATGTACAAAGCTGTCCTAGTTGGAGCAGATTTTCAAAGAAACAATTTAATAGATTACTATATGGAAGAATTAAAGAATTTGACTGAAGCTAGCAATATTGAGGTTGTTTACTCGGTTACACAAGCAATCAGCAAAATAACTCCTAACCTCTATATTGGTTCTGGTAAAGTAAGTGAAATACAAACTTTTGTTGCTAATTTAGATGCTAATTTAGTGATTTTTAATAATGAATTATCTGGTTCTCAAATAAGAAACTTAGAAGAACAAATTGGAGTAAGAGTTATTGATAGAACTTTGCTTATTTTAGATATTTTTGCATCTAGAGCAAAAACAAAAGAAGCAATGTTACAAGTAGAAATAGCCCAACTTGAGTATATATTACCTAGATTAAACGGCTTAAGAGAGTCACTTGATAGACAACAAGGTGGTATTGGTTCTCGTGGTCCTGGTGAAAAAAAGCTAGAACTTGATAGAAGACGAATAGAATCTGAAAGATCAAGACTAAAACATGAATTAAGTGAAATCGTTAAAGCTAGAAAAGTTCAAAGAAAGAATAGAACAAAAAGTAATATTAGAAAAGTAGCAGTCGTAGGGTACACAAACGCTGGGAAATCTACTCTACTAAATAGATTAATAGAATTTACAACAAAAGAAAATGATAAGAAAGTTTATGTTGAAGATATGTTATTTGCTACATTAGAAACATCAACTAGACATATAGTATTAGCAAATAATAAAGAATTTATCGCAACTGATACTGTTGGTTTTGTATCAAATCTTCCGCATAATTTAGTTGAATCATTCAAATCTACTTTAGAAGAAATTAATGAATCTGATCTTTTAATACATGTTGTTGATGGAAGTCATGAATATTATGAACAACAAATTGAAGTTACAATTGAAACACTTAAAGAAATAGGTGTTCATGAAATTCCAGTTATATATATTTATAATAAATCAGATTTAATGAATAACAATATCACACCTAATCATCATCCACATATAATTGTAAGTATGAAAAATGGTTATGATATTCAACAAGTTCTAATTAAAATAGAACAAGAATTATTTAAAGATTACAAAGTTGTTAGTTTATTAATTCCATTCTCTGAAGGAGAGTTAGTTTCATATTTTAATGAACACACACATATTATTAAACAAGAGTATACAAATGATGGTACTGTTATAACATTGGAATTAAGCCCGATATTAAAAGGAAGATATAAAGACTATATAATTTAAAAAGGACCTATTCAGGTCCTTTTTCTAAGTATTTTTTATACTCTTTAAATAAATTAACTAGTTGCTCTCTATTGCTTACCTTAGCTATCTCCCTCTTAACATAAGCAGCACCTTTCATACCTTTTACGTACCAAGCAGCGTGACTTCTCATTTCTAAAAGTGCTATCTTTTCACCTTTTAATTTTATAAGCCTATCCATATGATCGATGATATATTTCATCTTTTCATCATGATCTATTTCTTTTTCATATTTACCAGTTTCTAAGAAATCTACAGTTTGTTTTACTAGCCATGGATTTCCAAGGACTCCTCTACCTATCATAACTGCATCACAATTTGTAACATCTATCATTCTTTTTGCATCTTCAGGAGTTACAATATCTCCATTTCCTATAACTGGGATAGATACTGCTTCTTTTACTTGTCTTATGATGTCCCAATCAGCTTTTCCAGAGTACATTTGACTTCGTGTTCTACCATGAATTGCGATTGCTTTCGCTCCTGCTTTTTCGCATAGTTTAGCTATTTCTACCGCATATACTGTATCATTACTCCATCCAGATCTCATCTTAACTGTCACTGGTTTACTAACACTTTCAACAACAGCCTTGACAATTTCATATACATTATCTGGATCAAGCATTAATTTTGCGCCTGCATCATTTTTTACAATTTTATTTACAGGACACCCCATATTTATATCAATAATATCACAATCTGATTCTCTATCAATAATGATTGCACCTTCAACGATACTTTCTTTATCTCCACCAAAAACCTGTAAAGTAAGTGGTCTTTCTTCATCAACTACTTTTATCATTTTTAATGTCTTTTCATTCCTAAAAGATAGTGCTTTATCACTAACCATTTCGGCGTAGATAAGCCCAGCACCGAACTCTTTTACTATAGTTCTAAATGCTATATTTGAAACACCTGCCATAGGTGCTATAACTACTTTGTTTTTAATTTCTATGTCGCCGATTCTAAACATTTTGTCACATCCTTTAATTTGCACTTTCTATTTTACATAATCATTTACATAAAAGCAATGTGTTTGATTTTATTTTGTCAATGTTAGTGGTATAATGTTTTTGGTGATAATAATGAAAGACTATTTAATAAAAGCATATGCCTTTGATGGTACAGTAAGAATTTATACTGCAGTAACTACAGATTTGGTTGCTCATGCACAACAAATACATGATTTATGGCCTACAAGTGCAGCTGCATTAGGTAGACTTTTAACAGTTTCTGTAATTATGGGAGCAATGTATGCGAATGAACAAGAACTCACTATAAGAGTTGAGGGAGATGGACCAATTGGTAGTATGGTAGCTACTACTACTACTAGAGGACAAGTAAGAGGTTATGTTGAAAATCCGCATGTATTTTTACAGTATAATAGTGGAAAATTAAATGTTGGACAATCCGTTGGAAACGGCTTCATTCACGTAACAAAAGATTTAAAAATAAGAGATATGTTTACAAGTTCTTCAGAAATTCAAACTGGTGAAATAGCTGAGGATTTTGCATACTATTTCACAGCTAGTGAACAAATACCTAGTGCTGTTGGTTTAGGTGTATTGGTAAATGATGATAACAAAATACTAAGCAGTGGTGGTTTTATTCTTCAAGTTATGCCCGGATGTAAATCTGAAACAATAGATAAAATAGAAGATTTAATAAAAAACTTAACACCAGTTAGTGAAATGATAAAAAAAGGATTTACGCCAGAAGATATTATGAATGAAATTTCAGGAAATAGTTATCAACATCTGGAAACTCTAGATTTAAATTACTATTGTACTTGCTCAAGAGAAAAGTTTGAAAAAGGATTAATCTCTCTAGGAAAAGAACAATTAGAAGAAATTATAACAGATGACAAAAAAGTAGAAACAGTTTGTCATTTCTGTAATTCAAGGTATCAATTTGATGAAGAAGATTTAAAGAAATTAATGAAAGAAATCAAGTAAAAAAGAGCAAATTATTGCTCTTTTTTTATATGGAATTTTACATAATAGTTGTCCTATTTTTATATAATATTTTGTGTTATTAAACTTCAAAATATATATGATTTATCAGTGAATTTCTTTACGTTTATTTTTAATATAAAGTGTTTATTTAAAGCGATTTCCCAGTGTTTTAAATTAATATTTTTTATTAGTATTATTACTTTAGATAAAGAAAAATTAGTCCTCTTTTTAGAGAGGACTAATTAGATTAAATTACTTTTAAATATTTCTTAATTTCCCACTCTGTTACACTAGTACGGAAATCATCCCATTCTTTTGCTTTTGCATCAATAAATTTATCAGTAACATGAGTACCGAGTGCTTCTAGAATCACTTCGTTTTTCTTAAGTTCTTTCACAGCATCTTTTAAGTTCTCAGGAAGATTTTCTATTCCGAGTGCTTCTCTTTCTTCTCTATCTAGTTCATAAAGATTTAAATAAACTCTTTCTTTACATTCTAGTTTTTTCTCAATTCCTTCTAGTCCACTTGCTAAAATAGCTGACATTGCCAAATATGGATTTGCTGAAGGATCTGCACTTCTAATTTCTGTTCTTGTAGCTTTTCCTCTTTTAGCAGGTATTCTAATCATTGCTGAACGGTTTGCATCACTCCATGAAACATAACAAGGTGCTTCGTATCCTGGTATTAATCGTTTATATGAATTAATTGTAGGATTCGTTATGGCAGTAAATGCTCTTGCATTCTTCATAATTCCTGCAATCCAATATAAAGCAACATCACTTAATCCAATTTCTCCTTTAGGATCATCAAATGCATTTTTTCCTTCTTTATCACGTAAAGAACAATTTATATGCATTCCTGAACCATTTATCTCAGAAATAGGCTTAGGCATAAATGTAGCGTGTAATCCATGTCTTTTAGCTACTACTTTAACTACTAACTTAAATGTTTGTAAGTTATCACAAGCTTCAAGTGCATTATCAAACTCAAAATTGATTTCATGTTGCCCTGGAGCTACCTCGTGATGAGATGCTTCCATATTAAATCCAATCTTTTCTAATTCTAATACAATATCTCTACGACAATCTTCAGCGCCATCAAGTGGAGCAAGATCAAAATATCCACCATTATCATTAAATTCTAATGTTGGTAATCCTTTTTCATCGACTTTAAATAAGAAAAACTCTGGTTCTACACCAATATTAAATTTATCATATCCTAATTTGTGCATTTTTTTTAAATTTCTTTTAAGTACATATCTTGGATCTCCAATAAAGGGTTCTCCATTTGGTAAATATACATCACAAATTAATCTTGCTACTTTTCCATATGTTGTTGTTTCCCATGTAAGAATCAACCAAGTATTAAAATCTGGTCTTAAATACATATCAGCTTCTTGAATTCTTACAAATCCATCAATTGATGATCCATCAAACATAATTT
>JAUVDP010000088.1 GCA_030595255.1 Mycoplasmatota bacterium
TTTTTAATAATAAATGTAAATATAAGTGCTGGAATAATTAATATAACAGCTCCTGCTGCAGCGTAATGTATTGCTGTTGAAGCTCCAACAGATTTAAATATAACAAGTGCAAGTGTTGGCCTATTGTTTGATAATATTAATGCAACAACAGTATCATTCCATGCTCCTAAAAACGAATACATACTCGCAGCTGCAAATGCAGGTAATACTAGTGGAAAAGTTATCTTATAAAATGTTTGAAATTTATTAGCCCCAAATATTAATGAAGCTTCTTCTAATTCTCTATTTACACCAATAAATACACTTCTAGTAATCCACGCTGTTAAAGAAATATTGGGAATAGAATAAACAATAGCCAGTCCAAGCATTGAATCATTCAAACCTAATTTAATTAACACTACCATAATAGGAATTGATATTGCAACCATTGGAAACATTCTTACGACTAACATTCCTAATCCAATTCCTTCTTTACCTTTAAGTTTATGCCTTGCAAGTGAATAACCTACAAGTCCACCAAGGGATAAGCTTATTGCAATTGTCCATAATGCTGCCTGAACACTATTGAAAACCCCTTGTTTAGCCCCATCTACAACATTAAAAAACTTAATGTAATTTTGGAATATTGCTTTGTTGTATCTTAAATATATTGGTTCTCCAGTCGTTCTTGCAACTTCAAAATCTTCTTGTAGTTGCTCTTCTGATTTGGAAATATTTAGTTGCTGTTCAAAATAACCCTGGATTTTATTGAAACTTGACAAATAGTTCAGTTCTTCATATTCTCCATCATTATTTTTATAAGCTATTGAATAGTATAACTCATCTGGCTCATCCATCCATTCAACTTTAAGATTATATCCTAATCTTGGTAAAAGTTTTTTTGGATACATCGATAGATCAAGTGGAGATGATAAAGAGATTGTACCTAGATATAGTAAAGGTATAAGTACAGTGAAAATTATGAAAGTTGAAAAAAGATAAAATAATGTTGTTTTCACACTAAATCTCATAATTACACCTTCCTTTTATTTCTATTTGCGAATTTCAAATAACTCATAGATATAATCATAACTAATACAACAACAATAATTGAGTAAGTCGTAGCATATTTTTCTGCTGAGCTTACTTCACCTCTATTACTTGCAAAGTATACTAGTCTTTCCACAAGGAATGGAACTCGTCCAAATCCAAACATTAATACTGCGATTAACCATACCTGCAATGCTGCAATTAATCTAAGTAAAATCGAAGTGATAATAGTAGGTTTCATTATTGGAATAACAATATCCTGTAAAGCTTGTTTTCTAGTAGCCCCAAAAATATATGCCGCTTCTTTATATTCTTCGTTAAATCCTTGTAAGCCAGCAAGTAAAATAATCATTACCGATGGTAACACCGTCCAAGTATCAATTACTATTAATAGGAATATTGCTTGATTACCATCCATAGATGTCCACAATATATTACTTTCAGATATACCCATCCATTCTATTAAGTATTGGAATCCGGTTACATCTAAGAATGAATTTATCCATCCAGTCTCTTGAAATCCAGTACCCCACAGAATTGCGATTGCTGCAGGAGGTATTGCCATAGGTATTAACATAATAAAAAACATAATTTTTGATCCGAAAAATTTACGGTTTAATAATAAAGCAAGTCCTAAAGCAAGAACATACTGTATTATTACAGAAAAGAATGCGAATATTAAAGTATTTATTAGTGCTTGTTTAAATAATGGGTCAGAAAAAGTGCTTTTAAAATATTGAAGAGTTATTCCTCCATCATCATTTGTTATACTCATAACAATAGCTATAAATACAGGTATTAACCAAAATGATGCATAAAATAAAAGTGTCGGGAATATAAATATATAAGGACTTTTAAAAGCTTTTTTGACATCCATTTTTGCTTTCATAATCTCACCTCGTTTTATAATAAGAACAGATGAGAATTACAAATTTTCTCATCTGTTCTATGTATTACTAATTAGTAATTAATTTTTTGTTTCGTCTAAAGCTTTTTGTGCTTCAACAAGTGCAGCTGGAATATCAGCTTTTGCACCTATTGCTGGAATAGTATAGTCAATATCGTTTATTCTTAATGTAACACTACTATTAGTTCTCATAGCAGTATAAACTGCATCATAAACATTTTTAACTTCTCCCCAACCAGCTGTGTATTCAGGAATAATGTCTAATCCTGAAACTGAAGCATTAACAAGTGTAGATAAACCTTGTCTAATTACAGTGTCTTCTGCGTCATTTGTTAACATATCAATTGCTTCTTCTACAGCAGGAATAAATCCACC
>JAUVDP010000085.1 GCA_030595255.1 Mycoplasmatota bacterium
GTGGGAACTGGGTTCGAGACGATGAATTACACCTTTTTGAACCTGAAACCAAAATATGTACTATAAATAGTTTTTGAGGCAGTAGAGGTAGTGGTAATATTGTGGTATAATAATGGTATAAAGTAAAGAGGAGTGTTAATATGCCTAGAATTATACCAATTAGAGAATTGAAGAACACAGCTAGTATATCAAAGTATGTAAATGAAAGTAATGAACCTGTTTTTGTTACTAAAAACGGATATGGATCAATGGTTATGATGAGTATGGAAGTATATGAGCGAGAGTTTGCTCGAAATCAGGCTATTGAACTAATTAATGAATCTATAAGAGATTATAAGAAAACTGGAAAAGCTACTGATGGTCCAATGTTCATTCAAGAAATGAAAGCTAAGTATGGTAAATAAGTATATAGTATACCAAGATGTTGTTGAAGATTTTGATCAGATTGTCCAATATATTACTTATAGTTTAAAAAACCCAGAAGGAGCAATGAAGTTTATTCAACTTTTTGAAAGTAAACTGGATTCAATTATGAGTTTCCCTAATTCTTATCCAATCATTTATGATTCTAAATTAGAATTAAACGACTTAAGAAAATGTAAGATGGATAATTACTTGATAATCTATATTCTTAATCAAGAGCTTGAACAAATAGAAATAGTTAGGATCATATATCAAAGAGAAGATTATTTGATTGGATTTTAACATAGGCTCCACCACCAGTATCCACTTCGTACGCAAGCAAACTTCGTGGAGTATATTCTCCACCATATAAGACCAATACCGAGAATTTATGAAATATTTATATATTTTACATAGATTCTCGGTTTTTGTATATTTATAGAAATGGCAAGATAAAAGTCATCTCATTTTTTAATACTTAATTGCCTTCAAGTTTTGTTTCTTAAACACTACATAATATTAAACATTATAATATTTATTATACAGCCCTATAGCTTAAATAGTCATGAAAAGTTATTATTGAGTTGTAAGTAAAAGATGTTATATAATAGACTTATCAATAATGCAGAAATTAAGAAATTATTATATATGTAATAGGAGGTAATATAATGGAATTCAATTCAGTATATAAGAACAACTGCTTAGGAGAAACTAAGCATACGTTACCATTATTAGAACAAAGATTAGAACAGGTTGTTGTTCCTTGTGAAGTTAAGTATGCACGTAGTGAAGAACCTGTAAAATATGAAGATAAAGATAATTACGAATATAAAGATATCAAAGTAGGACAAAGCTGGGGAAATTTATTTGATTGTGCTTGGTTCAAAGTATCTTGTGTAATTCCAGAAAAGTATCGAAATCATAAGTTATACATTAAATTTGATATATCAGGAGAAGCACTTTTATATAATTCTAAAGGTACTCCAATTAAAGGATTTACAAATGGTAGTAGTGTTTTTAAAAGAAGTCTTGGTGAACCAGGAAAAAAATACTATGAGATAAACGAGTTCATAGATAGTACTGGAGTTTTAAAACTTGATTTTGACGGTGCCTGTAATGACTTATTTGGTAAATACCAAGATAATGGGAAGATTATTAATGCAGAAGTAATCACAAAAGATGATGAATTACTTAAGCTTTATTATGATTTCGAAACTTGCTTATTTTTAATGAGTATTTTGAATAAGGGTTCTAAGAAGTATGAGATGATATTTGATGATTTATATGATATCCATAAACTTATTTTATATGAGGAAGAGGATTACATTAATAAATCATTAAAACTCATAAAGAAATATATAAACAAAAAAACGAAAAAGCAAAACACAGTTTATGCTCTAGGACATGCCCATATTGATTTGGCTTGGCTTTGGCCAATCCGTGAAACTAAACGAAAATTATTGCGTACGTTAACCAACGTATTTTACATGTTTGAAAAATATCCAGAATTTACATTTGGGATTAGTCAACCACAGTTACTTGAATGGTTGGAAGAAAAATCTCCCGAAACATTTGATAAACTAATGTATTATTACAAAGCAGGACGCCTTGAATTACAAGGAGGAGCTTGGGTGGAGATGGATACAAATCTTACTGGAGAAGAGGCGATTGTAAGACAATTCCTTTATGGAATGAACTATTATAAAGAAAAATTCAATTTCCGTCCTAATTCATTATGGTTACCTGATGTATTTGGATATTCTGGAAACTTACCTCAAATTATTAAGAAAAGTGGACTTGACAATTTTATGACAATTAAATTATCATGGAATCTTATTAATAGATTTCCTTATCATACATTCCATTTTGAAGGAATAGATGGTTCAAGAGTACTTGCTCACATGCCACCTGAAGGAAATTATAACAGCAGCGCTTCTGCAGTTGCTTTTGATACTATAGTAAATACATATAGAGAAAAAGATATATCAGACGAAACATTACTATTATACGGTATTGGTGATGGTGGAGGAGGTCCAGGTGATGAGCACATGGAGCGAATTAACCGTAATATAAAAATAGAAGAAATGCCGAATATAAAATTGGCGTCATCTGAAGAATTTTTCAATGTTCTAAATAAAAAACAAGATAATTTCCCAGTATATATTGGTGAACTTTATTTGGAAAATCACCAAGGTACATTTACATCACAATCAAACATCAAAAAATATAACCGTCATATGGAAAATAAGATAAAAACAGTAGAATACTTAATGACATATTTTAATAATATAAGTGTGTTAGACAAATTAGATGAAATATGGAAAGAAGTTTTACTATATCAATTTCATGATATTTTACCTGGTTCTTCAATAAAAAGAGTATATGATGAAGCATTAAAAAGATATGAGATATTAGATCATGAATTAACACAATTATGTAAT
>JAUVDP010000061.1 GCA_030595255.1 Mycoplasmatota bacterium
ACCTAATCCGTCTTCACCAACAACAAATTCCTCTGCTCCTTCAACGTAATATAAGTCTAAAGTAGTTGCACTACCATCTTTTAATGAAGTAACGTCACCCATTACTTGTCCATTACCTGGAGCTAAGTAATTAACGCTTTCATCTGCGTTTATATTTCTAGTAGGTTTAAATTCAATAGAATTAGCAACCAAATTAATTTGGTCTGCTGTATAAACTATTGAAATTAGTTTTCCAAAGTCATCAGTACTTTGAGTCACGGTTGCATAAGCATCACCACTATACCCAAAATCCCAGTTATTCCATTTTATACCATCCCATGCACCAGAACCAGTGTCAGTATAATCACCGTCAATTTGATGTATGTGAAGATTTACTGTCACGTCAGGAGTTGCTGCAGCTTCAACATTAACAAAGCCTAATCCAACCACTACTATTGACAATATAAAAACTAGTGATAAATTTAAAATCTTTCTCATATTCATTTCTCCTTTTTTCTTTTTTAAAACGCTTTCATATATTTGTTAAGTTAATTTTACTGTTTTTAAAAGTCAGAGTCAACAAATAGACAAAAGATGATAGCGGTTCCACAAATGATAATTATAGTAGTTATCATCTTAGTTTAGACATATATGAGCGGTTTAGCTAATTAAAGTGTAGGTTGTTTCTACAAGCAAAATACAAAATAAATTGACATATAAATCTTGGTATATGGAATCATTTTCAGTGCAAATAAAAAAAGTGCGAATAAGTCGCACTTTTTTACTTAAATAAATATTTTCTTAAGGAATAAAACTAAACCACCTAATAATCCAACAACTCCAACAACAATTATTACGATTAATGTAGAATTTCCTTCATCATTATCATCACCTAAATTTTCCTCAATACAATCAGGATTATTTGGTTCGTCGGTACAATATATCGGACCTGAATCAATATTATCAACACATACATTATCTACTAATGTTTGATCATCTGTACATGTAGGTGTCACAACTGTTTGTTCTTTAATAGTTAAGACAAATACTTCAGATAACTCATCAAATATATCTTTTATTTGAACATTATAAACACCTGGTTCTAAATCTTCTAAGGCTACTGAAGCTGAAGCAGGAGAAACTGTAGTAAATGTAGTGCCGTCTAAAGTATATTCATAAATAAAAGTATTAGCTGTTAAATTAAATGTAACACCTTCGTATATACTATTAAATAAATTTGTTATTTCAGGTAATGAAACTTCTACTTCATGTAAAGGAGAAGGAATTACATCCCCAAGATTTCCTCTTACAAATACTAATGTTTCTGCTTTTTCAATCGGATAAGTACTGCTATATGTACCTAAGCTGTCTAATCCAGCAAAATCTCTATCACTAATTAATGACCAAGCTCCACTAGGTAAAGTAATATTATTAATTTCTTCTCCACCGTTGTGATAAATTAGTATATCTTCGCTATTCTTAGTTAAATTATATCCAATCATTCCGTTACCCGGTGGGTATAAGAATGTAAGGTTTGCTTCTATATCTGCTTCACTTGTCATTTTAAATGACTCAAAGTTTTTTCTGATTTCAATAATACCTTTATAGTATTCAAATGAATCTACATAGATACTTTTTCTAACCCAGTTTAATTGATTAACAATATCACTAGCATCATAACTATTATGATTTCCACCTTTAGTTCTAAGGAAATCAACACCAGCATGTAAAAATGGAACACCTTGACTAAACATAACTATTGAGTTAGCTAGTCTTGCTTGATAATCAATTTCTTCAGTATAACTAGACGCATCGTTTGCTGCTTTTAATTTATCATAAAGTGTTAGATTATCATGTGCACTTACATAGTTAACTGATTGAGTTGAAGTTAATCCCCATCCCCAATTTACTGAACCTTCAATACCTTTCATGATATCGTAAATACCATTAGAATTAGTTACATATCCAGTTCCACTCGCATCAAAAGTTGATCCCTTAACTGCATCTCTAAATTGATCATTAAATGCCGAGATACTTGGCATATTAGTTATATTATTTTTACCTGCCTGTAAATTATATGCTAGGGCAATAGTTCCTCCACCCCATGGTTCACCGTAAACAAAGATATCTGGATCAATTAATTCTAATTCAGAAGACAGTAAATTCATAGTAGTTACATCATGAACCGCCATTAAATCGAATCTAAATCCATCAATATGATATTCTGTTGCCCACATTTTTACTGAATCAACGATATATTTACGAACCATATATCTTTCACTTGCTGTTTCGTTACCTACTCCAGTTCCGTTGCTAAAGTTTCCGTTACTATCTAATCGATAGAAATAATTTGGAACTACTAGATTAAAACTATACCCTGACCCATTTCCTGTGTGATTATACACAACATCTTGAATTACATTAATTCCGTTATCATGTAAAGCCATAACCATTTCTTGATATTCTGTTACACGTACACTTCCGTCATATGGATCGGTTGAATATCCACCTTCAGGACTATTATAATTAACTGGATTGTATCCCCAGTTAAAATCCATATCTGTTTCATCATTCCAGTTATCTTGATCATATGTCGGAAGTAAATGAACATGAGTTATCCCAAGTTCTATTAAGTGATCAAGTCCAGTGCTAACTGTTATACCTGTATTTGTATTAGTATATGAAGTTCCTTCTACTGTGAATCCCATATATGTTTTAGCATATTCCAATGGTCCTCCCCAAGAAAGCTGAGAAGTTAAATCACGAATATGTATTTCATAAATAATTGAATCATTCGGATTAGTATATCCATCAATCCCTGAATCAGTATCCCATCCAACAGGATTAATTTGAGCAAAATCAACAACCATACTTCTAAGTCCGTTTACACCTAAAGATAAACTATAAGGATCTTGAATATCAGTTACTTCACTACCACTATTAATTACATTAAATGTATAATACATTCCATGTTGGTCTCCAAGAATTGTAACTTCCCAAACACCTTTTTCTAAATATGTCATTGGATGAACTACCGCGGTATCATCACCGTCAACTCTAGTAGCTACAGTATGACCTGCGTCATATAGATTAAGTGAAACTTCCGAAGATACAGGAGCCCATAATCTGAAAGTAGTTGAAGTTAAAGAATATATTGCACCTAGTTCTCCATCGTAATTATATGCTGATTGGAAAATCGCTGAATCATAATCACTTCCAACTCTTATTATATTAGTTACAGTTTCAGTTCCTAAATCAACTTGAATCTCATATTTTTTAGAAACATCTACTGCTTCATCTAATACTAAAGTTCCACTTGTTCCACTAGTAAATCCAGTATAAGTTACAGGAACTCCTTCTTTCAATACAACAACATCCGCTGAAGTAACTGAAACACTCGCACTAAATTTAATATGAAGGTCATCATTAAAATATGATTCTAATAATTTTGTCTCAATAACTTGAGCACATTCATCTGGATCATTATATACATTTCTATCACAACTAACAGTATCACTACTTACGTAAGACATAAATTCCTCACTTTGTAATAAATACACATGAACTTCTCCACTGCCGTTAGGTTGTGTCATATCAATAAATCTATCAGAAGATATATCTTGTTCATCCCAATCTCCAACTTTAAGTAATACTCCAATACTATCTACACCATCTAAATCTGTACCAGCTAAAGTAATAGTTGAAGTTACTCCATAACTATCGCTACCATTAAATGCGTAATTTGAACCTTGTAAATCTCCGGTCCAAAGCCACATATCAAATTCATTTTCTCTACCATCATATCTATGGTAATGAACTATAAGTGTATCTGCGGTTGAAGCTCCAACAGCTCTTATATTCATTCCTACAAATAAAGATAATAGTAAAATAATCATCAACGATATCTTCTTAAGTCTCATAAAATTCACTCCTTATGTAAAAAAAATTGCCTAACAATTTAGACACTTTATATTTTTAGTAAAGTATTATTAATCTTAATATCTACCTCACATATTACAATTAATAATTTCCATAGTCAACAAATCAGATAAACAAGATAGCGGTTTCATAGTATTAAAAAAAGAAACGGGAAAAGAAATATCTCTTCCCGTTTATCTCTAATTATTAAATATAATCGTATATAACTCATCTAATCTATCAAAATCCTTAGATAAATGTAAATAACCTATTAAAGCCTCGAATCCGGTTGCTTTTTTATAAATTGCTAATGAAGTATTACGAGGTTTTCTAGATGATTCAGCATTTCTTCCTCTTTTAAAAATGCTCATTTCTTTTTCAGTTAATTTCTCTTCTATTAAATCAAAAGCTTCAGATTGTCCAACCGCACTTACGTACTTAATTGCACTTTTGTGAAGATCATCAACTTTAGTTAATCCTTTTTCAATTAAATATTCTCTAACCTTAACTTCAAAAATACTATCTCCAATATAAGCAAGTGTAATTCCACTAAGTTGAATCATTAGATAATTCCTTTTTCTTGAAGAATATTTCTATAAATATCTGCTTGAGCAAAATCTTTTTCACTTCTAGCTTTATTCCATAATTTATAAGTGTTTTTATCTTCCGAACTTAAAGGATGTTTTTTGTATTTTAATCCTAATATTTCAAAGAAATCTTCAAACAATTTAAGAGCAGAAAGCAAGACACTGTTTTCAGTTTTATTTCTTAACATTTGGTTAGAAATCTTAATTAAATTTTGAAGAGCAGTAATTGCATTTGCAGTATTAAAATCATCATCCATTGCATCTAACAATTCTTTATAAATTTTTAATAAATCCGGATTAATTTTAGAGTTACCCACAAGACCATCTTCTAAATCTAATTTTAAGAATAATGACGAATAAATTCTTCTTATTTTATCCCACTCATTCACATACACTTCTAAAGCTTCATCTGTGAAAGTAATTGGACTTCTATAGTGAGTGGATAAAGTGAATAATCTAAAAGCGTTTGAATCAACAGTTAAGTCTTTAACAAGCACTACCTCACCTTCACTTTTACTCATCTTATTTCCACCAATATTTAATAACCCATTATGCATCCAGTACTTAGCTAAAGTATGGTTATTCAACACTAAAGATTGTGCTATTTCATTCTCATGATGAGGGAACATTAATCCACTTCCACCGCCATGTATATCGATTTGTTCACCAAATACATCATCAATCATCGCTACACATTCAGTGTGCCAACCAGGTCTTCCTTCTCCCCATGGAGAATTAAATTTTATTCCAATATCAGTTTTTTTCCATAAAGTAAAATCTAGTGGATTCTCTTTTTTATCATTAATATCTACTCTAGAACCACTCACTAAATCATCAACGTTTCTATTAGACAATTTACCATAATCTTCTACATTTTTTACTCTGAAATATACATCTCCATCTACAACATATGCATACCCCTTTTTAACTAAAATATCGATATAATTTATGATATGATCCATGTAATCTGTAACTCTAGGTTTAGTATAATCTATGCTTGAATTTACCTTCTCTACATCGCTCAAAAATGCCGCAATAAATTTATCAGTAATTTCCTTTTCAGTTACTTCTAGTTCATGTGCTTTCGTAATAATTTTATCATCAACATCAGTAAAATTAGATACAAAATTTACTTTATAATCTCGATGTTCTAAGTATCTCCTAACAGTATCAAAAAAGATAACTGGGCGTGCATTTCCTATATGAATATAATTGTAAACCGTAGGTCCACAAACATACATGTTTACAACACCTTTATGTATCGTTTTAAATTCCTCTAATTTATTTGTATATGAGTTAAAAATCTTCATATGATTCACTTCCTTAATTTCTATATGTAAATTTATTTATATTCTTATTTAATTATATGTTACTCATGCAAAATAGTAAACAAAAAAAACAGGAGAATTTATCTCCTGTTTCTCTAATTCATTAAAGTTTTACTATGTTAGCAGCTTGAGGACCTCTGTCTCCTTCAACTACGTCGAATTCAACTTTTTGTCCTTCGTCTAGAGTTTTGAAACCGTCTCCTTGGATAGCTGTGAAATGAACAAAAATATCTGCTCCGTCTTCTGTAGTAACAAACCCGTAACCTTTTTCTGAATTAAACCATTTTACTGTTCCTGTCATGTGAATCTCCTTTTCTTTACTTATTTCTATGATAATTATAATACAAATTCCGTTTCAATGCAAACTATTTTTTTGTTTACACTTCTTGACTAAGAGCCTTGTATAGACATTAAGTCATTTTTTTGTATGACAGTTGTGTGTATATCGTCATATAGCTACTTTGATATTCCAATAAAAAAAGTCTTATTAGACTTTTTTATTTACTTGCATTTTCTGTCTTATCAGAGTCTTCGACAAGAGCTTTCAAGTCTCTTATTTCTAATTTTGTTAAGTGTCTCCACTTACCATTTCCTATATCTAAATCAACATTCATTATTCTAATTCTTTTTAAATTATGAACTCTATATCCGAAGTAATCACACATCTTTCTAATTTGTCTATTCATACCTTCTGTTAAAATTATCTTAAATTCTTTATGCCCTGTTCTCTTTACTATACAAGGCTTTGTCACAGTATCCAAAATTGGGACACCATTTTTCATGCCTTCAATAAATTCGTCTGTTATTGGCTCATCAACTCTTACAATATATTCTTTATCATGATTATTACCAGCCCGTAAAATCTTATTTACAATGTCTCCATCATTAGTCATAAACAATAATCCGCTAGAATCTTTATCAAGTCTTCCTATATGAAATATCCTTTCAGGATAATTCATAAAATCAACAACATTTCCAGTAATATTTCTATCTGTTGTACAAGTAATTCCAACTGGTTTATTTAAAGCAATATATACCGACTCAACAATTTTATTAACAACAACTCCATCAACCTTAACAATGTCTCCATCTTTTATTTTTGTTCCTTTTTCTGGAACTAAATCGTTGATTGTAACTTTGTTTTGATCGATTAATCTGTCAGCTTCTCTTCTTGAACAGTATCCAATTTCACTTAAATACTTATTTATTCTAGTTTCCATAATATCACCACTTTACTTCATATTTCTATCATTTAAGATTATAGCTTATTTTACTTAATTATACTATCAAAACATTTAGTAAAAAACGAGTCGCATTACGCAACTCGTTAATAAAATCCTAGTAAATGACCCATTAATAATGTTACAGTATTCGCAACTAAGATAAAATATAATACTTTTTGTCTTGATTCTTCTTTAAATACTTTAATTAGAATAAAGTATTCAGAAGCATATATAATTATTTCAATAACAATTAACGATAAATAATATGGTAAATTAATTTTTGAAAAACTTAGATACATTAATATCTGAGTTAAAACATTTAAGAAAAATACACTTGTTTTATTTATTTGTTTAAACTTAAAGAATGCTGAAATAATTGCTTCAGTTATTGAAGAAACAAAAATTAACATAGGTGTAAAAAATAAGGAAGCAAAAATAATC
>JAUVDP010000033.1 GCA_030595255.1 Mycoplasmatota bacterium
AGAGAAAGAATATAAAAGATGTATAAAATCATTAAGATCTTATACAAATATTATACGAGGAGAATTACTATGAAAATTATAGATATTGTATGTTCAAAATCATTAACAGGTTTCTATTTTGATGATCAAGCTGCGATAAAAGGTGGAGCTACTCAAGATGGATTTACATATATAGGTAAACCTATAACAGATAAATTTAGTGCGATAAGACAAAAAGGTGAAGCAGTATCAATCATGTTTATTTTAGAAGATGGTCAAGTTGGTATTGGTGATGCAGCAGCTGTACAATATAGTGGAGCTGGAGGTAGAGATCCTTTATTTGTTGCAGAAGAAGGAATGAAATTTATTGAAGAAAAAATTAAGCCTTTTCTAATTGGTAAAGATGTATCTAGATTTAGAGAACTTGCTATCGAAATTGATGCTTTAGAATTTGATGGTAAATTAATCCATACCGCTTTACGTTATGGACTTACTCAAGCATTACTAGCTTCAACTGCTAAAGCTAATAAAATCACAATGGCAGAAGTAGTAAGAAAAGAGTATAATATAAGTAACAAAATATATAAAAGAATCCCAATGTTTGCTCAAACAGGGGATGATAGATATACTAACGTTGACAAAATGATTATTAAAGAAGTTGAGGTTATGCCTCATGCTTTAATAAATAATATAGAAACTAAATTAGGATATCAAGGTGAAATATTAAAAGAGTATGTTTCTTGGCTAAGAGGACGTGTTTTACAACTTAGACAAAGAGATGATTATACTCCTGTATTTCATATTGATGTTTATGGAACTATTGGACAGATATTTGATAACGATTATGAAAAAATGTATGATTATTTAAAAGAATTAGAAGAACTCGCAAGTCCTTTTACTCTTCGTATTGAAGGACCAACTGATGCTGGTAATAGAATGGACACAATGATTGCTTTAAAAACAATAACTGCTTTAATTAATAATAATGGAAGTAAAGTAGAAATAGTCGCAGATGAATGGTGTAATACATTAGATGATGTTAAGTTCTTCGCAGATAATAACGCAGGACATATGCTTCAAGTTAAAACACCTGATTTAGGTGGAATTAATAATGTAATAGAAGCATTACTATATTGTAGTGATAGAAATATCGGAGCATACAGTGGTGGTACATGTAATGAAACAAATATTAGCGCAGAAATTACTACTAATATTGCTATTGCTTGTAGTGCTAAACAATGCCTTGCAAAACCTGGCATGGGTACTGATGAAGGTATTATGATAGTAAACAATATAATGAATAGAACAATTGCTTTAATCAATAATAGATAGGACTGATTTTTATGAAAACAACCGCAGGATCTTTAGAATCAAGTGATTGCTTAATTACAATCTCTGATTCAGATGCTTTGGATATTAAAATTGAAAGTGTAGTTTTTAAACAATTTGGTGATGATATTTTAGAAGTTATAACTAATACTTTAAAAGAACACAAAATAGATAAACTAAAAGTCCTTTGTCAAGATAAAGGAGCTTTAGACTATACAATAAAATCAAGACTAGAAACAGCTATCCTTAGAAGAGGTGAAAACAATGAGTAGAAGTTATTTGTTTATCCCAGGAAATACTCCATCAATGATTCAAAATCTTGATGTTTTTGAAAGTGATTCTGTGATTATAGATTTTGAAGATTCAGTAATTAGTTACGATAAAGATGCTGCTCGTATTTTAATTAATAATTTTTTAAAGAAATTCAGTTTTAAAGAGTTTGATATATATATAAGAATTAATGATTCATTAAACCCTAATTTCTTAAAAGATGTACAAGCAACTATTGATTTAGATATAACTGGATATGTTCTTCCTAAAGCAGGTTTAGAAGCAATAGAAGAACTAAATAAACACATAGATAATAAATTGATAATTCCAATAATTGAGTCTCCTTTAGCACTTTTAAAAGCAGAAGATATAGCGCAATCTAATAACGTATCTGGACTTTTACTAGGCGCAGAAGACTATACAAAAGAACTTGGAATAAATAGAACCTTAAATGGAACTGAAATACTTTATGCTAGAAGCTATATAGCAATTATTTGTAATGCTTATGGTATTGAATCTATAGATACTCCTTACACTAATAAAGATGATGAAATTGGGTTAAGAGAAGATTCTATAAATGCTAAAAACTTAGGGTTTACAGCTAAAGCTTTAATTCATCCAAATCAAGTAGATATTGTTAATGATGTTTTTTCACCTTCAACTGAAGAAATCTTTCAAGCAAAAAGAATAATAAAGAAAAGTGAAGAATCAAATAAAGGTGCTTTTAGTTTAGATGGTAAAATGATTGATTTACCTATCATTGAAAAAGCAAAAAAAGTTTTAGAAAAAGCAAAAAAATATAATTTGTAGGTGATTCTATGAGTAATTTAAATAAGCGAAAAATAAAAGTCATCAAGAGTATTGATGAACTTTTTAAATTGATAGATATTAATGATTTCACTAATATCTCTTTTCATCATCATTTAAGAAATGGTGATGGAGTAATTAACTATGTACTAGATAAATATTTAAGAGAAGGTGTTAATAATCTTAATTTATTTCCTAGTTCTATTTTTCCTAGTTATACAAAGATATTAGAATTAATAAAAAATGAACAAGTAAATAATATTACAACCAATTATTTAAATGGTCCTGTTGCTGAATATATATCTAATAACGGGTTACCTGGTATGTTAACTATGCAAACACATGGTGGTAGAGCAAGAGCTACTATTGAAGGGATTAATGAAATAGATATTACTTTTATCGCAGCTCCTTACGCAAATATTTATGGAGATGCTATTGGATATTTAGGTAAAAATCGATGTGGTAGTTTAGGTTATATTATCCCTGATTCAAAACACGCAAAACTAAAAGTATTAGTAACTGATAATCTAGTAAAAGATTATCTAGAAAATCCTGAAATAAACGGTGAAAACATTGACTATATTTTAGAAGTAGATTCTATAGGTGACAAGAGCGGAATTGTATCAGGAACTACACAAATAACGACTAATCCAATTGGAGTTAAAATCGCTAAAAACACTTCTAGACTTCTTTTTGAGCTCGGTCTTATAAAACCTGGATTTAGTTTCCAAAGTGGAGCAGGTGGAGTTAGCCTGCGCGCTACTAAAGATTTAAAAGATATCATGATAAAAGAAAACATAAAAGCTAGTTTCTTTAGTGGTGGTATAACTAAGTACCATGTCGAAATGTTAGAGATGGGCTTAGTAGAAAAACTATACGACGTACAGTGCTTTGATTTAGAAGCAGTAGATTCACTTTCAAAGAATATTAATCATATTCCAATAAGTGCTTCAGACTACGCAAATCCAAATAATCCAAATCAAGTAATTAAAGACTTAGATATGGTGATTTTAGGAGCTACTGAAATAGATTATAACTTTAACGTAAATGTAACCACAGATTCTCATCAAACATTAATCGGTGGAAGTGGTGGCCATAGTGATACTGCAACTGAATCTAAAGTATCAGTAATAGTATCTCCTTTGATAAAAGGTAGAATACCAGTTATAAAAGAAAGAGTTACTACAATTACTACTTTAGGTAAGAATATTGATTGCTTTGTAACTGAAAGAGGGATAGCAATAAACCCTTTAAGAACAGACCTTTTAGAATTACTAAAAGACTCAAAACTTAAAATATACACAATCAAAGAATTATCGGAAATAGCACATAAATATACGAAAGTTCCAAAAGAAAGTTTAAAACGTGATAAAATAATAGGTGAAGTAGTAGATAGAACATTTGAAGTAATTGATAATATTTACCAAAAATAAGAGGTGATTTTATGTTTCAAATTAAAGAAGTAGTTTTAGAAGAAGAAAAAGTAATTTTAACTACATTTTTAAATGAATATGATCTCGATTACGAACTAGATATAGACTACTCTATACTAGTGTATTATCAAGAAGATCTAATTGCCACAGCATCACTTGCTAACAATGTGATGAAGTGCTTTTTGGTAACTAGAGACTTTGTTGGTCAAAATATTACAGGACTTATGTTTTCACATTTAGTAAATGTTTTAAGTCAAAAAGGAGTAAATCATTACTTCGTATTTACAACTCCAAATAATAAAGAAGTATTTAAAAGTTTACATATGAAAGTATTAGTTACTACAATGAACACAGTTCTTCTTGAAGGTGGAGACGATATACATAACGTATTAGGTAATTTAAAGAAAGAATACAATATTGGAAATAGTAGAAAATCATGTGTAATAATTAATGCTAATCCAATGACATTAGGTCATATGTATTTAATAGAAACAGCTTCAAAAGAATGTGAGGAATTACTTGTATTTGTTGTTAGTGAAGATTTATCAAGTTTTCCATACAAAGATCGATTTGAAATAATTAAAGAAGCAACTAGTCAATTAGATAATGTTACAGTTTTACCTACATTATCTTATCTAGTATCTAAAATTACATTCCCTAAATACTTTTTAAAAGAAGATCAATTAATTCAAGATGAACAAACATTAGTTGATGTAATAATATATAAAGAGTACTATACAAAGATATTCAATATTAGAAGAAGATATTTAGGTGAAGAACCATTATCTTTTAATACAAATAAATATAATAAAGTTTTAAAAGATCATTTAGGAGATAACCTAAAAATAATCAAAAGAAAAAAAGCAGGTTCTAAAGTAATTAGTGCTTCTCTTGTTAGAAAACTTATTAAAGCCAATAAAATTGAAAAAATTAAGAAATATGTACCTCTTGCTACTTATAACTATTTATTAAGTGAAAAAGGACAAGAAGTCATTAAAAAAATACAATCACATAAGTTAGGAAGACATTAATGAGTAATATTTTAGACGCAAGAGAGAAAAGAGCAACTCACATTAAAGAATTAATGGAAGAACATAAATATAAATCAATAGTAATAATGAAAGCCAATGTTCCTGGGATTGAAAAGAATCCTAAAAACATGGTTTTTATATGTCGTTATTACTGTGAATTAATGAATAAAACATTTAACACAAAAATAATAGAAACTAAACAGATTAAATCTCTTGATGGAGATTATCTGTATTATGTAATTAATGAAGCTGGGAATGTAGTAAAAGAAAAAACAATTCTAATTGAAGAAAAGAACATATTAGGTAGACTAGTAGATATTGATGTTTATAATCAGTACGCAATTACAAGAGAAGACTTAAAACGTGAAATGAGAAAGTGTTTAATATGCAATAACTACGCCCATATCTGTGCTAGAAGCAAAGCACATAGTGATACTGAAGTTTTTAATAAAATAAATGAGATTATTAATGATTTTCTTACTGATTTAATTCTTAGTAAGACAATATCTAGTATTTATTATGAATTAGATTTATATCCTAAATTTGGCCTTGTATCAAGACGTGATTCAGGATGCCATACTGATATGGATTCAAATACATTTGTTGAAAGTATATTCGCTTTAAAACCTTATTTAAAAGAGTATATTCAATACGGGATAAATAATCTAGATGAACCTTTAAAACTTCAAGAGATAGGCTTAAGAGCTGAAACAGCGATGTTTAGAGCTACAATGAATGTGAATACTCATAAAGGTTTAATATTTGCCCTAGGAGCATTTCTACCAGCTTTAACTAAAACTATCCTTAATCAAGGAGATATTGAATATATTAAATCTGAGATTAAACATGTGTCAGAAGTAGTAATTAAGGACTATTATAAAAATTTAGAAATGAAAGAAAATAAAACTCACGGAGATGAGATTTATTTATTACATAAGTTAAAAGGTATAAGAGGAGAAGCATTAAAAGGATTTGAAATAATCTTTAATACTCCAACGTATTTTGATAGATCTAGTATTTATAGATTTCATGAATACTTAATTCATTTTATGAGCATTTTGGATGATACAACTATTTTACATAAGACTAATATTGAAACTCTTAATGAAGTTAAATCAACATTTAAAGAGATAGTAAATAATGGTGGATATACAAAGAATAAAGAAGAAATACAAGATATTAGTAATGAATATATTAAAAGATCTATTTCACCTGGTGGAAGTGCAGATTTATTAGTGCTTAAAATATTATTTGAAGAACTAAAATATTTTTTAGAAAAAATATGTAATATAAAAACAGTAAATATCGATTGATATTTACTGTTTTATTTTTTGAATTTACTTCCTTGGTATACATCTCTTTTTCTTAACTCTTTATCAATTTCGTTCATTACCACAAGTTTCTTTAAACTCCATAGTGGAGCTATTAATAACTCTCTAGGAGAATCACCTGTGAGTCTATGAACGATGATATTTGGGTCTAGTATTTCAAGCTGATCACATACTATATCTTTATATTCATCTAGTGTCAACATTTTAAAGGGGTTATCTAAATACATTTTACCAAGTTTAGTTTTTTTCATTATGTGAAGTAAATGTATTTTAATACCTTGAATATCTAATTTATTTAAATGTCTTACTGTTTCTAACATATCTTCTTTAGTTTCCATATGGAATCCATTAATTATATGAACAACAACATCGATATTTCTTTTTCTTAATTCTTTAACTGCGTTATCAAAACATTTAAGAGAATGAGCTCTATTAATAAATTTACTAGTTTCATCATGAATTGATTGAAGACCTAGTTCTATTTGAAGATATGTTTTATTATTTAACTCATCAAGTAAATCGTAGATATCATCATCTAAAGCGTCACAACGTGTCGCTATACTAAGACCTACAATGTCTTTATCTAAAGATATTGCTTCATAGTATAAGGATCTTAATCTATCAACTGTATCGTATGTATTAGTGTTTGCCTGAAAGTAAGAAATGTATAACCCGTCACTCCACTTTTCATGCATCATATCTTTAACAATTTTGAATTGTGATTGTAAGGAATCATCTTTGTTTCCTGCGAAGTCTCCACTACCGCTTTCTGTACAGTAAACACATCCACCATACGCACTTTTTCCGTCTTTATTAGGACAAGTAAAGTTTCCGTTTAAGGATACTTTAAAAACCTTTTTACCAAACTTATATCGGTAAAAAGCATTTAAGGTATTATATCTTTTTTCTTTTGTCATTAAATTCATTAAAATCACCTAGATTTATTTTAACACATTATAGGAAATATTTAATAAAATATGTTATAATATCAAAAGGTGATAATTATGTTTAATCGATTTAGAGACGGACTCGTATATCCGAAATTATTATTACAATATCGTAAGGACGCAATGTGGAAAGTAGTTTTATACATTGTCTTTTTTGCGATACTTTTTAGTAGTGCGAATATAGTTGATGTGATTAAGTATGATGGACTTAGTGAGAGCTATAAAGAGTATGTTAGACAAAATGCAGTAGTAGTTACTGAGGATTGCGCTATAACTAACGCAGAGCTTGTTTGTGATTCAGAGTATAAAATTGAACTTTATGAAGATACTATAATTACTTTCTATTTAGATTCACATGCTGAACTTGATTTAGACCGCTATGAAGAATCTGGATATACAATAATTATCCATGGAGAGTATATTTATTTTAATTTCAGAGGTCTTAATGCATATACATATTTAATTAGTGACTTAGACTCTTCAATTCATAATGTTAATTTCAGTGATCAAACTGATAATCCTACATTATTTTATGATTCAATATTTAACGCTATAGATGAATTATTAATTAGTAATAAAACAGTATGGGGATTATCAATTATTCTTGTAGAAGTAATGATTAGTTTTACTATATATATGATGTTTATAATGCTTAGTGCATATTTCTTAAGAAAAAGATTTCTTGTTGTTCCATTCAAACAGTTATTTGCGATGACGACTTATTCATCAACTGGATTATTTGTTATCTTAATTTTCGATAGTATTTTTGAACTTGATTTATTCTTAATAATATTATTAATTATATTTGCGTTTAGACAAAATAATGCCTTATCTAGTGAGATAGACAGACGCTTAAAAAATAAATCTTGATTAAAATAAATCGCTATGTTATTATACATTTAAGATATAAAACTGGGAACTAGAAGTAGTAGTAAAATGTTTATTTTAAGAGACTTAGTGGTGCTGAAAACTAAGAATAAACATTTACGAATTAGTCTAGGGAGTTGCTTACTCGCAACACGTGAGAGTAAGACGTTAACTTGCGTTAAAAGTTTAAGTGCTAGGGATGTCCTAGAACAAAGGTGGTACCGCGGAAATTATTTCGTCCTTATTTTTAAGGACGATTTTTTTATTATAAAGGAGTGAATACGATGGAATATAATCATCTAGAGATTGAAAAGAAATGGCAAAAACATTGGTATGAAAATAAAAGATTTGCAGCTGTAGATTTTGGTGAAAAACCTAAATACTATAACCTAGTTGAATTTCCTTATCCTTCAGGAGCAGGAATGCATGTAGGACATATTAGGGCTTTTTCTAGTTTAGAGATAGTTAGTAGAAAGAGGAGAATGGAAGGATATAATGTATTATTCCCTATTGGGTTTGATGCTTTTGGTCTTCCTACTGAGAATTATGCTATAAAAACAGGGATTCATCCTAGAATTGTAACTGATACTAATATTAAAACTTATACAAATCAATTAAAAATGGCTGGGTATAGTTTTGATTTTGATAGAGTAGTTGATACTACTGATAGTGAATATTACAAATGGACACAGTGGATTTTTGTACAATTATTTAAAAAAGGTATGGCATTTAGAGATAGAACATTTGTGAATTATTGTCCTAGTTGTAAGGTTGTACTGTCTAATGAGGATAGTCAAGGTGGTAAGTGTGATCGTTGTGATACACACGTAATTCAAAAAGAGAAAGATGTATGGTTCTTAAAAATTACTGAACATTCTGAAAGATTACTTAGGGGTCTTAAGAAACTGGATACTTTACCACGTATTAAAATAGAGACAGAAAACTGGATTGGAAAATCAACTGGTGCGCATGTTGATTTTAAAATCAAAAATACAGATGAAGTAATGAAGGTTTATACAACAAGACCTGATACTTTATTTGGATCTACATTTATGGTTATAGCTCCTGAGCATGAAATACTTGTAAGACAACATGATAAAATTAACAACATGAAAGATATTCATGAATATCAAGATAAAGCATTACTAAAAACAGAATTCGAAAGAGTTGAGTTAGCTAAAGATAAAACAGGAGTTAAGATTGATGGATTAGTAGCTATTAATCCCGTTAATAATAAAGAGATTCCAATCTTTGTGGCTGACTATGTAATGATAGGTTATGGTACTGGAGCAATTATGGCAGTTCCTGGACATGATGCACGAGATTATGAATTTGCAAAGAAATTTGGATGTGAAATAATTGAGGTTATCGCAGGTGGTGACATAAGTAAAGAAGCTTACTTAAATACTGAAACTGGAATCCTTGTTAATAGTGGGATGCTTAATGAACTTAGTGTTCATGATGCTAAAATTAAGATAATTGAATTCTTAGAAGAAAAAAATATTGGTAAGAAACATACTAATTATAAAATGAAAGATTGGGCGTTTAATCGTCAAAGATATTGGGGTGAACCAATACCTGTAATACATTGTGAAGACTGTGGAATGGTACATGTACCTGAAAAAGATCTTCCTGTGATGTTACCTGTTGTTGAAGACTTTGCTCCTGGTGACGACGGACAAAGTCCTTTAGCAAATATTCCTGAGTTTGTTAATACAACTTGTCCAGAGTGTGGTAAACCTGCAAAAAGAGAAACTGATACTATGCCACAATGGGCTGGATCTTCTTGGTATTTCCTAAGATATACAGATCCTAAAAATAATGAAGAATTTGCTAGTATGGATAAATTAAAATACTGGATGCAAGTAGATTGGTATAACGGTGGAATGGAACATGTGACAAGACACGTTATCTATTCTAGATTCTGGCATCAATTCTTATTTGATATAGGAGTAGTTCCAACTGAAGAACCTTATCTTAAACGTACTGTTCAAGGTCTTATCTTAGGAGAAGACGGAGACAAGATGAGCAAGTCAAAAGGAAACGTTGTTAACCCTGACAGTATCATTGAGCAATATGGTGCTGACACATTACGTCTTTATATCTTATTTATTGGAGATTATGAACAATCAACTCCATGGAATGATAATGGTGTAAAAGGTGCTAGAAGGTTCTTAGAAAAACTTATTAGACTTGAAGAGAAAGTAACTGATAAAGAAAATGATAGTTATCAAGTATTACTACATAAAACAATTAAAGCAGTAGATGAAGATATTGAAAATGTTAAATTTAATACAGCTATCGCTAAATTAATGACTCTAGTTAATGATTTAGGTAAAGCAGAATACATTAATAAATCTGATTTTGAAACATTACTTAAACTAACTAATCCATTTGCTCCTCATATAACTGAAGAGTTATGGGAAAAACTAGGGCATACCGAAGATATGGTTTATTCTTCTTGGCCTAAATATGATGAATCTAAATTAGTTGAATCAACTATTGAAATGGTAGTTAGTATAAATGGTAAAGTTAGAGATAAAATCACAGTTAATATCGATACTTCAAAAGAAGATATTATTGAATTGGCCAAATCAAGAGAAAAAATCAAGGATTTAATTAAAGGTAAAGAAATTAGAAAAATAATTGTAGTACCGAAGAAAATAGTAAACATAGTAGTTTAAAAACAGTGTATTTGCACTGTTTTTTATTTCAATTTATTCGAAAAAATGGTATTATAGAATAGGTATTAAATATCTAAATAACATTCATTAAAATGTCATTTAGATTAGTGAAAATAGTTTCAAAAATATAAAATGCAAAACGAATAAACCGCTTATTTGAGCCGTTTATTTATGAAAGAAAATGTAAATGATTTTTTTATAGCTTATTTAATTTAATTTTTGTGAATAAGTTGAAAATAGGTTTTTTTAATGGTATAATATTTTTTGGTAAAGCGCTTTCATTTAGAACGCGCAAAACTCACTTAAAAAGGAGGGCGGAAGTTCCGGTTTTTTTAACGTAATTTCTCAATCAGATATGAAAAGAATAACAATCATTTCAGGGCATTATGGAAGTGGGAAAAGTGAGATAAGTGTAAATTTAGCTATTAATAATAAAATTGATTATTTAGTTGATTTAGATATTATTAACCCATACTTTAGATCTAGAGGTTTAGCTGATTTACTAGAAGAAAAAAATATTCACTTAGTTGAGTCAACAATTAAAGGAATGACAGGTAGTGATTTGCCTTATATATCAGGTGAAGGAGTAGTTCCTTTTGTTAATCCTGATATTACTGCGATTTATGATTTAGGTGGTACTGAGAATGGAGCACGTGTATTAATTCAATTCTTAGATAGAGTAAAGGATGTAAATGAGATTGATTTTTTATGTAGTGTAAATATCTTTAGACCTGAAACAGCTGATGTTAAAGGTATACTTGATACTATAGCCATGTATGAAGCTGAAACTCAACTTAAAATTACAGGTTTAATAAATAATACAAATCTTATTAATGAAACAGAGGAAGTTGATTTAATAAGAGGTGAAAAAATATTAATAGAAGTAGGTAAGAAATTAAATATACCTATTGTATACACGGTAGTAGAAGAAACTAAAAAGAATTTTAATCATAAATTTTTAGGTGAAAGAATTACTTTGATACGATATATCGCTAAGAAATACTTATAGGAGGAAATACAAAATGGCAAAAGGTCAAATATTTATTGAAACTGACAGATGTAAAGGATGTGCATTATGTACATTTTACTGTCCAGTACACATTTTAAAACTCGATGATACTCAAACTAACGCAAAAGGATATACTCCAATGGTTACTTTCGATCCGGATAAATGTATTGCATGTGGATTCTGTGCAATTATGTGTCCTGACTCTGTAATTACTGTAGAAAGATTTATTAAGGAGGCGCAAAAATAATGGCTAAAGTATTAATGAAGGGTAATGAAGCAATGGCTCTTGCGGCTATTAAAGCAGGATGTGATGCTTTTTACGGATACCCAATAACTCCTCAAAATGAGTTACCAGAATATTTATCAAAACATATGGCATTAAATGGACGTGTATTTGTTCAAAGTGAAAGTGAAGTAGCTGCGATTAATATGGTTTATGGAGCAGCAGGTGCTGGAGCACGTGCTTTAACTTCATCTTCAAGTCCAGGGATTGCTTTAA
Organism: Mycoplasmatota bacterium; assembly: GCA_030595255.1. Lineage (GTDB taxonomy): Bacteria > Bacillota_I > Bacilli_A > Izemoplasmatales > Izemoplasmataceae > JAFGXW01. The sequence goes on from JAUVDP010000033.1 coordinate 12,187, forward strand.
AACAAGAAGGTATAAGTTATATGGCTGGGGCAGAACTTCCAGGTGTAATTATAAATGTAATGCGTGGTGGACCAGGTCTTGGTGGAATTCAACCTTCACAAGGTGATTATAAACAAATCACTCGCGGTGGAGGAAATGGAGATTACTATTTATATAGTCTAGCTCCTGAATCTTTACAAGAAGCAGTAGATTTAATTAAAGAATCATTTGATATCGCAGATTACTTTAGAAACCCAGTAATGATTGCTGTTGATGGTTTAATTGGACAAATGATGGAACCTGTTACTTTTGATAACGAAACTCCTAAATGGGAATTAGAACCTAAAACATGGGCTGCTGACGGAGATAGAAGTAATAGAGAAAAAAATGTTATAAACAGTTTATATTTAGATCCTTTAATGCTTGAGAAACATAATTTAAAGCTTAAAGCTAAATATGACGTAATGAGAGATAAACATCAAAGATATGAAATGATTAATGTAAAAGATGCAGAAATTGTTATTGTTGCTTATGGATCAATGGCTCGTATCGCTAGAACTTCAATTGAAATACTTGAAGAAAAAGGAATTAAATGTGGAATGATTAGACCTATTACAATCTTCCCATTCCCAGATAAAGCATTTAGAGAATTACAGGACTCAGTTAAGAATATTTTAGTAGTTGAAATGAGTACTGGTCAAATGCTTGAAGATGTAAAAATTGCCAACGAATGTGAGCGTCCTATTCATTTTTATGGACGTGTTGGAGGAATAGTTCCTGAGGCTGAAGAAGTTGTCTCACAAGTCCTAAAAATTATAGGAGGTGAAGACAATGCCTAAATCTAAAATAGTTTATGAAAGAAGTGAAGGATTAAGCTTAATGGATAATAGTTATTGTCCTGGATGTACTCATGGTATTATCCATAAATTAGTAGCAGAATCTTTAGTAGAATTAGAGTTACTTGAAAGAACAATTGGTATCTCAAGTGTTGGATGTTCTGCACTTAACTATGATTTCTTTAGTTGTGATATGCAACAAGCACCTCATGGTAGAGCACCAGCTGTAGCTACAGGTATTAAAAGAGTTAGACCTAATAGTATAATCTTCACTTACCAAGGTGATGGAGATTTAGCTAGTATTGGTATTGCTGAAGCAATCCACGCAGCTCATAGATCTGAAAATATTACAATTGTATTTGTTAATAATGCAATTTACGGAATGACAGGTGGACAAATGTCACCTACTACATTATTAGGACAAAAAACTACAACTAGTCCTGATGGTAGAACTAAAGCTCAAGGATTACCGTTAAGAATAGCTGAAATGATGGCGACAATTCCTGGGGCTACTTATGTTGAAAGAGTTAGTGTTCATAACCCACAACATGTAGCTAAAGCTAAAAAAGCACTTAAAAAAGCCTTTAGTATTCAAAAAGAAAATAAAGGATTTACTTTAATAGAATTTATTTCAACGTGTCCTGTGAACTGGGGTATGACTCCAAAAGACGCAGTAGACTGGGCAGTGGATAATATGATTCCTTATTACCCACTAGGAGTATTTAAAGATGCGACTGTAGGTGAAGAAAAATGATAAATGAAAAAGTTATAATCGCTGGATTCGGTGGACAAGGTGTAATGTTGATGGGGCAGTTACTTAGTTATGCTGCAACTGATAAAGATTTAAATACATTATGGTTTCCTTCATACGGACCTGAAACTAGAGGAGGAACAGCAAATTGTAGTGTTACTATAAGTGAAACTACAGTAAATAGTCCTGTTATTTCTACTCCTGATTCAATTATTATAATGAATAAACCTTCTCTTGATAAATTTCAACCTAAGTTAAAAAAAGGTGGACATTTATTCTTGAATTCTTCATTAGTAAAAGACGTTGTTGTTAGAGAAGATGTAAATGTATATAATATCGAAGCTAATGATATTGCTAAAAGATTAGGTAACATTAAAGTAGCAAATATGGTAATACTTGGAGCTTATTTAGCTGTTACTAAAGTATTTACTGAAGATGAAGTATTAGAAATATTAAAACAAAAATTTACAGGTGCAAAAGCTAAATTAATAGATATAAATAAAAAAGCACTAGAAGCTGGTAGATTAGCTATATAGTTAAGGGGTGTAAATTATGTTTAGAGATTTTACACAAGTATTAGATTGTGCTAAAAAGTTAGAAACTAAGGATTTAGTAGTTGCTAACCCTGAAGATAAATCAATCTTAATCGCAATAAATGATGCTTTTGAAATGGGACTTATACGTCCTGTTTTGGTAGGAGATAGATTAAAAATATTAGATCTATTAATGGAACTTGGAATTAGAAAAGAAGGATATGAAATATATAACGCAAGTAGTAAAGAAGAAGCTGCACTTGTTAGTGTTAAACTAGTGAGTAAACATGAAAATGCTATATTAATGAAAGGGCAACTTCAATCAAGTGTTTTATTAAAAGAAGTACTTGATAAAGAACACGGACTTACTACTGGTAATTTACTTTCTCATATTGGTGTAATTGATATTCCTAGTTATCATAAATTATTATTTATTACTGATTCAGTAATGAATATTCTTCCTAGTGAAGATGAAAAAATAGAAATCCTAAAGAATACATTTAAGTTTGTAAATAGTCTTGGGATATTCATTCCGAAGATTGCTTTAATATCAGCTGTTGAAGTTGTAAATAACAATATACCTTCAACTGTTGAAGCTAAAAATATTGTTGATAAATTAAAAGATAATGAAGGATATTATATTGGTGGACCTTTCAGTGTTGATGTGGCTATAAGCCATGAATCAGCAAAAACAAAAGGAGTTAACCATGTTGTTGCTGGAGATGCTGATGTGCTTATTTTTCCTAATGTTGAATCAGCTAATACTTTCTATAAATCAACTACTTTCTTAGCTAGTGGTACACCTGTTGGATTGTTACTTGGGGCAAGTAATCCAATAGTTATAACTAGTAGATCTGATTCTTATAAATCTAAATTATTTTCTATAGCACTTGCTGTAGTTAGTACGGATATAATATGTTAATCCTGACAGTAAACCCAGGATCTACATCTACTAAAATGGCCCTATTTGAAGATTTAGATTTAATTGTAAAAGAGACAGTAAGACATAGTCAAAGAACATTAACTAGATTTGATGAACTTGCTGATCAACTTGATATGAGAAAAAAAGTTATATGTAAGTTTTTAAAGAAAAATAATACTAAACTTGAAGATATTGATGGATTCATCGGTAGAGGTGGACTTGTTAAACCTGTTAAAAGTGGTATATATAAAGTTAATAAAAAAATGATAGATGATCTAACTACTAATAAATATGGAGAACATGCTTCTAATTTAGGTGGTATTATTGTTTATGAAATGGCAAAGACAGTTGGTAAAGATGCTTTTATAGCTGACCCTGTTGTAGTTGATGAAATGAGTAGCGTTGCTAAAATTTCAGGACTAAACGGTATTAGTAGAAGACCACTTTGGCACGCTTTAAATCAAAAAGCAGTTGCTAGGAAGTACGCAGAGAAGTCTGGATTTAAGTATGAAGATGTTAATTTAATTGTTGCTCATTTAGGTGGAGGAATTAGTGTTGGTCTTCATAAAAGAGGAAGAGTTACTGATGTTAATAATGCGTTAGATGGTGACGGACCATTCAGTCCTGAAAGGACAGGATGTTTACCAGTAGGCGCTGTTTATGATTTAGCTTTTTCAAACCAGTATACAAGGGAACAATTAGCGAAGTTAAACCACGGATTTGGTGGATTAGTTTCTTATCTGAATACGAATGACGCAGAAAAAGTTAGTGAAATGATTAGCAATAAAGAAGTGTTTGCTAAAAGAGTTATGAAGGCTATGGTATATCAAATAGCTAAAGAGATAGGAAGTTTGTACGCAGTTACTCGCGGTAATTTAGATGCAATCATAATTACTGGAGGCCTAGCCTACAACCAAGATGTATTACAACCATTACTTGAGTATTTAGATCATTTAGGTGAAGTTGTAGTTTATCCTGGTGAAGATGAATTAGAAGCTCTTGCATTTAATATGTATAGACTTCTTAATGAAGAAATAAAATTAAGTAAATATTAATATGTAAATAAAAAAAGAGGATGTCAATTTGACAACCTCTTTTTAATTTTTATTTTATAATGTTTTTATCATCTACAACAAAGTAAACAATTAAACCTATTACATTTGTAACTAGAATTAAGATAATCCAAAATAATTTATTGTTACTATCAATATCTGAATTGTTAATAATATTAACAATAACCAAGACAGTAATTAC
>JAUVDP010000068.1 GCA_030595255.1 Mycoplasmatota bacterium
ACCTAAATTCGGAGGTGTTATGATTTTTAGAGAGAATCCAAGGCAAAGCGCTGAAGCCATTAAACAAGTAATTACTAACGTTAAAAATGGATTTTCAATGTTAATATTTCCAGAAGGAACTAGAAGCCCACATGTTAACTCGTTATTAGATTTTAAACCCGGAGCATTCAAAGTAGCTTTACGAAGTGGGAAGCCACTTGTTCCTATCACTATAGTTAAACCAATAAATTATAAAAAAATCAAATGGCCTTTCATTAAACGAGTTACTTTAATAATTCATAAACCTCTTTCTTTTGATGATTTTAAAACAATGAAATCATTTGAATTATCAAGCAAAGTTCGAAAAATCATAGATGGACCTTTAAATAAAATTGATCAGGATAAATAGTATATAAATAAAAGACCTATAATTGAAAGAGTAAAATGTTAGTAGACACATAAAAGACATGTGTTTACTAGCATTTTTTTATATACTAAAGAAAAGGAGTGATAAAGGTGGGAGTATCACATACAAAAAGAACAACTATTAGTTCATTTTGTATCAATCTTAAGTTCCTCAAGAATCACTGAAGCTACTTTAATTCCGTCAATTCCCGCAGATATTATTCCACCTGCGTATCCTGCACCTTCACCTGTTGGGTAAAGGTTTTTAAAGTTAGTACTTTGTAATGTATCTCTATCTCTTACAATTCTTACTGGTGATGAAGATCTTGATTCTACACCAGTAAGTAAAGCATCATTATTATTAAATCCTTTTAATTTATTACCCATACTTCTAAATGCTTCTATAAAAGCATTATTAATACTATCAGAATATATTGATCTTAAGTTAGAGTATGTAATACCTATACTATAACTAGGTAATACACTTCCTAGTTTAGTAGTTTTTATATTGTTTATAAAATCACCAACTGTTTGAATAGGTGCATAGTAGTTACTACCACCTAATACATAAGCTTTCTTTTCAATTTCTCTTTGATATTTAATACCTGCTAGTGGATGATCACTATTAAAGTCAGTTTCATTTACTGTGACTAGTAATGCGCTATTAGCATTTACTTTATCACGGTTATATTCACTCATTCCGTTAACACAAAGCATTCCAACTTCAGATGAAGAAGGTACTACTAATCCTCCAGGGCACATACAAAATGTATAAACACCTTTACCTGATTTAGTTTGGTGTGTTAATTTATATTCTGCGGCTCCTAGTTTTTCATTATTATAACTTTCACCAAACTGTGATTTATTAATCATAGTTTGCTTGTGTTCTATCCTAAAACCTACTGCGAAAGGTTTTTGAACTATATCACAGTCATTATCATATAACATCTCAATAGTGTCTCTAGCACTATGTCCTGTGGCTAAAATAACATAGTCAAAGAACTCTTCTTTATCATTAACAGTTAATATTATCCCTGATTCTTTAGGGATAATATTACTTACTTTATGATTAAATTTAATTAAAGAACCAAATGATTCAAGTTTTAATCTAATATTTTTAACAACATTGATTAATTTATCAGTACCTATATGAGGATTATGTACATATAATATTTCTTTAGGAGCTCCAGCTTTAACAAACTCTTCAAATATATATCTTCCTCTTTTATCTTTACTACGACTAGTTAATTTACCATCAGAAAATGTTCCAGCGCCACCTTCACCAAACTGTATGTTTGAGTCAGTATTTAATTTACCGTTTAATTGGAAATCTTCAATAGACTTAATTCTATTTTCTACTTTTTGTCCACGTTCAAAAACTGTGACTTTTAGTCCTGATTCCATAAAATGTAGGGCAGAAAACATACCAGCTGGACCTAATCCAATAATGGCTATTTTTTTATTTTTTTTATATTTAACATCATCTATGTTTTTAAGTGTTTTATCTTCTTTATATACTTCTACATTTACAATATTTTTTGATAATGTAGTTGATTCATTCTTTATATCAACAAAAAGTCTATAAACAAAATAGATATCATGTTTTTTTCTAGCGTCAATTGATCGTTTAATAATTTTATAATGATTTATATTGTCTTTAATTATTCTTAGTTTTTTAGATATAGCTATAGTTAGATCATCTGTATTATCTTTAATACTTACTTTTAATTGACTTATTATTAACATATTATACCTCTTTCTAGCTATAGCTATTTTTTTACTAAGTAAGACTATCTCTTAACATCTGTTAGTTAATTTTTTTGTAAAAATATGATCTTTTATCTTTTTTATCAAAAGCCATATTATCATATTTATCAAAAATTCTCATATATTTTTTATTACTTGTTAGTAAATTTATAGTATTACGAATAATCAATTTTCCATCTTTTTTTAAGATTCTATCTATCTCATAGTGTAATTTATTTTTATCTCGAATCATATAATAAGAATTAAAGATGAAAACTATATCTACTGAGTTATCTAGCAACCCTGAATCTAGGTTACTTGTTAAAACTGTATTAATATTCTTAATATCATTAATAGCCATTAGCTCTTTTACACTTTTAATAGCTAATGGGTGAATATCTAAAGCAGTTACAATTCCAATTCTTCCTGTAGCTATGGCCATGTATAATGATAGATGCCCTGGACCGCATCCTATATCTAGTATATTATCTCCTTTTTTGATTATTCCAGAGTTTATCAAATTCATTTCTTTTTTTAGTCTTTTTGGAGAATGATTCTTAAACATTATTTTTGCAAAGAAATTAGGAACAGGTCTATCTTTAAACATAGTAAATCACACCTTTCAAATTTAATAAAATTTTATGAGTTATTATACTTCTTTTTGGTCTTCTTCCCAATTTAATTCACTTTTTATAATCTCTCTTACTTTTTCTGATAATTTAGTTGAATTTAAATTTTTATATTCATCATAGGGTAATGGTTGGTGTATAACTATAGTGAATTTTTTTGGCATTGGCCAAAATCTATCATTATATTTCTCATCTTTAACTATTGTGACAGGTACAAGAGGAACTCCACTCCCTAAAGCAATTTTAAATGAACCTCTTCTAAATTTTAATAACTTTCCAATTTCCTTTTTGATTTTTCCTTCTGGGAAGATAACCATTGTGGACCCATTATTTACGTTTTTTGAAACTTGTGAAACCGCATCAACACCTTTTCGATTACTATCTCTATCTAACATAACACATCCAATTGATAAAGCCCATTTACCAATTGATAAGTAATCTAGTACCGCTTGTTTGGCTAAAAAGGCAATAGGATATTCAGGAAGCTTATACACTAATATTGAGATATCTAATTCTGAAGTATGGTTTGAGTAAATTAAGAACCTAGAATCCTTTGGTAGATTCTCCTTACCAATTACTTTTGTCCTAACATTAAATAAGTGTATTGGAACACTTACTATTTGTTTGGCTATTTTATGTTTGAATTTTAAAGTATTCGGTTTGCCTTTAGCAAAAAGAATATATGATATTTCTAAAAATATTATCGCACCTATAAATGCTGAAATAATCCCAACAACAATACTTAAGAAAATCACTAACAGGTTATTAACAGCCCCATCAGGCTGATAATCAAATATATAAATACCTAAAAAGGTAACAACTATATTAATAATTAATAGAAAACTCGTAAGCATTATAACACCTCTATCTTTTTATAAATTAATGCCTAATTAATTCTCTCTAAGTATAACACAATGTATTCTAAACAATCATTGTTAAATTAAAAGACCCTGAATGGGTCTCTTATATTTGATTTGATATTTTTAATGGTGTTTCAATTATTTTTTTAACTTTATTAGATAAGTCAAGTGATGTTAAATTTCTCAATTCATTAAAAGGAATTGGCTTATGAATTATAAGTGTAATTTTCTTTCTTAACGGCCACTTCACTTCTTTAAAGTTTTTAGGTTTAACTATTGTAATTGGGACAAGAGGGGCTTTGCTTTTTAAAGCCACTTTAAATGAGCCCTGTTTAAATTCAATTAATTCTCCTATTTTATTTGATCTAGTACCTTCAGGAAAAACTACCATTGTTAATCCATTTTTAACATTCTTGATAACATTCACAATTGCTTCAGCACCCTTTCTAGGATTACTTCTATCAATCATTACACATCCTATCTTAGGTGTCCATTTACCAACTGCAAATAAATCAAGCACTTCTTGTTTTTGTAAAAAGGCAACGGGATGTTTATTCAATTTATACATTAAGACAGGTATATCCATCATTGATGTATGATTTACATATATTGAAAACCCAGGATTTAGAGGAAGGTTCTCTTTACCTATAACTTTTACTCTTGTGTTTGTAAAGACTAATGGAACAGTCATAATTTGTTTTGCTATATAGTGTTTAAATTTCGAGTTCTGTGGTCTTCTTTTAGCTACCAAGAAGTAAAACACATCTATATACAAAAAGAACACAGCAAGCATAGCTGCAGTACCTGCAAGAATACTTAAAATAATCATAATAGGATTATTTATAACACCGTCAACTTGGTAATCAAAGAGATAAACTCCTAGAATTGATACAGTTATATTTATAACTAATAATAATATAGCAAACATATAATCACCTTTACACAATCTTTCTTAAATATTTTACTCATATGATTCTATTAAAACAGAATCTTTTGGTTTCATTATTAAATATACTAGTAAGATAACTTGAATCATACTAAATAGTGAACTTGTTGGTAATGTCAGTGAGCCAACAGCAAATCCATCTTCAAGATTCCAATTCAACATGAAATTGTATATCTTATTAATAATTAATGTATCTATTGTTGTAACTATTACTGCTATAAACGGAATTGACAAAACAACTAAGAATAATTTATCTATATTATTCTTATATTCCATTGCTAAATATACTATAAACATTATAACTCTTATTAGAACTACTATAAAGGCACTAACTGAATATACCATGTATTGATCTTGTGTACTTAATTCACTATTAATAACTTTTAATCGAATCAAATACATAAACATTCTATATAGCCCTAAAGCTATAGCCAATATAATATAACTATAAGATAAATTAGTTAATACTTTTTTAGTATTACCATATTCTAGTGTTGATATAAAAAGGTATAACAACATTGCTGTAACTAAATCCGTAAGTCTAGAAAAGTACGCAAATGCTGATACAAAAATCATTACTTTTATTGGGTTTCTTTTTATATAATCATACATATTCATCATCCCTTTTCTTTATAATAAAAAGCAATACAATAGAATTAGTCTCTTAAAACATATTCAAGTGCTGCTATTCCCTTATTCACTATAAGCATTATAACATAAACTATACTTTTTAATTAAGTATGAAAATAAAAGACCAAAAACTCGGTCTTTTAACTTATGATAAGACTCGTTGTATAGCATTTAGTTGCAACTTGTTATAACCAGTATACCATTGGATATGGGGATAAATAGGTGCAAGTATAGTATCCAAAGTTAACTTTCATTTGGACGCGGGTAATCCTGGGAAAGTTTACCTATTTTGATACACCTGTCCCCCCTCAAGTATTTTTCTACCTCCTAAGATAAAAATTTACCCCCTCAAACTATGGCTTTGTTTAGCCTTTTTGTTTTGCAAAATTCAAGGGGGTATTTTAAATTAGTTTCTAGTTCGTCAATTCGTCTAAAACTACACTAATGTCCAATATTGAAATAAAATCTTTCTCATAAATTTTCAGGGATAGTCTATTGGATTTATCAATCTTGATAACTCCAACTTCAATCCAATAAAAACATACA